>JAABTO010000225.1 GCA_011389835.1 Desulfotignum sp.
ATAGCCGCCACGAGTTGTTCGGATGACGTTGTCTGGTCCAGATCCTGGATGCTCAACTCAAAAATTTCATTGTCTCTTTCCATGAAAATGGTACCGAATACGAGTATCAGGATGACCGGGAAGGCAATTCTGAAAAATACCACCGTTTTCTCCCGGTAGAAGCTCTTGATGTTCACAATGATATTTGCCCGAATGATATTGGTATGGATGATATGCAGGTTCATTTTGCCTCCTCTAAACCGACAGACTTTTCCATGAGACTGTCATCGGTCAGTTTGAGGAAGACCTCTTCCAGGTTGGGCTTGCGGACGTTCAGACCGGTAAACGACGCCCCGCCGTCCCTGACGGCGGTGAGCATCCTGCGGACATCGTCCGCATGCGTCAGCCGGACCTTGATATCCCCGTGGCTGTCATGGTCCGGCGCAAATCCCATTTTTTTAACGATGTCAAACACGGTTTCATCCACAGATTTGAGCGTGACGACCAGGTAATCGGCATTGTTTTCTATGAGTTCCCCGGGGGAGCCCATGGCGCGAATTTTCCCTTTTTTTACGATGGCAACCGTGTCTGCAAGAATTTCGGCTTCCTCCATGTAGTGGGTGGTGAGGAACAGGGTCTTCCCCTTTTTCTTAAGGTCCAGAAGAACTTCCCACATGGCGCGCCGGGCCAGGGGATCGAGACCGGTTGTGGGCTCGTCCAGAAACACGATTTCAGGGTCGTTCACCAGGGCAACCGCGATGCCCAGGCGCTGTTTCAACCCGCCGGAAAGATTCTTATATTGTACAGCTGTCTTGTCTTTCAGGTTCACAAGCGCCATCAGCCCCTGGATATCGGGTTTTTTCCGGCAAAAAAGCCGGGAGTAATATTGCAGGGTCTCTTTGACCGTTATCCGGTCAAAGGAACTGAACCCTTGTGGAAGGACCCCGATGCGGGGGATGATGTCATACTTTTTTTCGGTGACATCCATTCCAAGAAGAATGACTTTGCCGGATGTGGGTTTTCGGATGGTATTGAGGATCTCGACGGTCGTGGTCTTGCCTGCCCCGTTGGGGCCCAGCAGCGCAAACACCTCACCTTTTTCAACGGTAAACGATATGTTGTCAACCGCGGACAACGCCTTGTACCGCTTGGTCAGGTTATTGACTTCAATGGCATGTTCACTGTTTGGGGTCATGTTTCTCCAATTTGCATCTTTGGGGGTTGGGACACCCGCCGCCGGCTTGGCTCATCACCTTGGTAAGACTGCCGATTCAACAAAGCAATGGAAAGCCACATGTTTCCCTGGCAAACCGAACGGACCCGCAAGGAACGGCTCTGCGCCATGGGAAATCGTTTTACCGCTTTTTTCGATAACCCCACCAAAAAATCATATATGCTGTTTTCCTTTACCGCTGTCCATGCGGTCCCTTCCGTGGCCCCGGCTGTTGACGGATAAACGATCATCTGCAGCGGGTCCACAAGATGAAAGCCGCATCCCAGGGCCTTTGCAGCGGCTTCCTTGACAGACCAGAGCAATGCCGCCGCCTTTTTCAAATCGTCGCCTGCCGGTTTCAAGGCATGACAAAGTTCCCGGGGGTGAAACACCCTGGAAAAAGGGTATTTGCCCTGGAATTCATGGCTGTCTGCGACATCGATACCGATATCATGCCCATCTCCGCAAAGCGCGGCCCAGAGGTTTTGGGAGCTTGCGCAAAAAGAGATGGCCGGGCCCATATGATCCCCCAGCAGGAGTTGCGGCCTGCCAAGAGTGCCCCGGATGACCCGAATGAACGGGTCGATCTGGACGGGGAAAGCATCCTGGTTGTCCGGTTTTTGCCTGCAGAACGGATGATTCACAGCGACAAAGTGATCCCAAAGTCTGGAAATCAAATGCTGTTTTTGGCCCGGCCCGTTTGTCCCGGGCCCTGCCGGCATTTGATCCGCCCTTGGCCCGCAGGGCAGCGATGCATAGAAGACAGGACCTTTTCCATGAGAAAAATTCACCGTTTGAACGGTTACTTCCTGATTGTCCATTCCCATATCCGCTCCTGTTTTTCTTTGTAATCTTCCATACCCCTTCAGGATCAGTCTGAAATCCATTTCATCTGCAACCCGGAAATCTGCATCAGGGTTTCGCCCTGATCATCAAGCCCTCTGGTGTCCCAGGTGAGCACTTCATCGGTTTGTGCCCGCAACCGGGCTTCCAGCGTTATCTTTTCCCCTGTCCCAACTTTTCTGAAACACCGCATCTCCCCGATTTCCAAAGGAATCATGGACCGGGGCTCTGATGGGTCTGTTACAGCAATATGACAGCACACCAACTGCAGAAGCGCCTCGAAAAGGTACGGGGAATACTGGTATTTTGCGTTCACAAGATGTGCAAAATCACATGTCGCAGGATAGATGGTCCGGCCCCGTATGACGCCCGGACCTGTCCCGTCAAGAAATTCTATCACCCGGTACCGGCCTCCGAGACCACTGCGGCCTTTGTACCATTTCAATACTTTTTTACGATTCATGGGCCGTGTCCTGAGCTCGTCGGGCCGGATGGGAAAATCCAGGAATCCTTTCCCGGACGTTTCTCCTCCGCCGTCAAGGATCACCTGGCCGCTGCATTGCAGGGCAAAGTGTTCCATCAATCTCCCGGTCGGGGAGATCTCCTGTGCCGACAGGGAGGTATCGCACAATACCTCCCGGATGCTGTCACCGGTCCTGCTGCAGGAAATCCGGGCCGGTCTCGGAATCCCGGGCCGGCATTCAATCATGTCCATGAGCCGAACTTTTCGGACGCCCCGTACCTGAAGGTGGGGATACAGTATCCGGGCCGCTTCCATAAAGGTCTCCAGAACCATGGTGGCGGATACGATGGGATGTTTGATGAACTTGAAAGGCCTGTGATCCGTGATCCAGAGATCTTTTTCCAGGGAGAAGGACCGGCAGGCTTCCAGTTTTTCCTGCCCAAGGTCCAGGGTTAAAATCTTTTCTATCATGGGAAAGTCCCCGGGCGTAAAGGACAAGAGGCCGGAATCCAGATCTCCACCAGGCAAAGGAGGCGTTCGGTCATTGCGCAATACCGTCTTCACAGACGGCAGATTTTTCATGAACATCACCCAATGGTCTTCGGCCGGGGCGATAAAGAGTTCCCTGCAGAAAAGTCCTGCAAGCGCATTCACATGAATATATCCAACCCCTTTTTGCTTCAGCAGTGCCTGGATTTCCGGATCATCTGCCATGCCCGCCCCCTCGACAGGGGGAAGCATCAAGGCTTTAAACCGGATGGGGCTGTTTTCCCGGCCCAGGTGCCTGAGCAGGGCGGACATCATCCGGTTGGCGGCAGCGTAATTGGCCTGTCCGGGATTTCCCTGGATTGCGGCTGCCGAGGAAAGGCCCACAAAAAACTTCAAACCGGCATTTTTGGCTGATAAAAACAGGTGCCAGGCGCCTGAGAATTTGACATCCGTGACCATGGAAAAATCATCCCGGGTCATGCGGCTTACGGGACCGTCCCTGAGGATCCCGGCACTGTGAATGATTCCGTCTATTCTGCCGTATCGGCGGATCACCTCTTCCAGGGAAGCCTGGACCGCCCCGGCATCGGTCACATCGCAGGTATGGTAGGCGGCCTCAATTCCCGAGGCGTGCAAATCCGCCAGGGTCTGCACAATTTCCAGCGCCCTGGAATCCATCGGCACCGCCCCGGAAGCGGCGTGTTCCACAAAAGATTTTGCCGGATCCATTTCCGGATCGAGAAGTGTCTTTCCCAACAGGATCAGGCGGGGCATGAAGGGAGCAAGGCAGCGGGCCAGGTGGGCACCGATTCCGGCTGCCCCCCCGGCGATGACGACAACGTCTCCGGGGCATAGATTCAGACCGGATGAATCCTTGAAAACCGACGGGGCCACATGTCCTTCTGACGTGAAGACTTTTTTATCACGATGTATCATCTCCACCACGGCGCATCCTCTATCCAGCGCATCGTGCATGGCTTTTTGAAGATCGGTATCTTTTTCGATTTCCAGTGTGCGGAACTGGACGGATGGGTATTCCCGGGCTGCGCTCAAGAATAGCCCGAGCATCCCTTCCGCCAGTAATTGAACCGGCGTTCCAATATCTTCAGCAGAATAAATCAGCACGATGAATTTTTTGGCTGAAGATGTAAAAAATGCCTTCAAAAGAAGAAAGAATCCTTTAAGAAGCTGAGAAACATCCGTCATGCTGCTTGACCGGATGGATCCTTTTCGGTCCAGGGTGATGACCATCCCGGAAACAGGAAACAGGTCGGCAATTTTATCTGCCGCTCGCAAAGCACCATCTTCGGTTCGGATATCATGACCCGTTTGGCCGGAATTCGGGACTTCATGCATGAAACCCATTGGAAACAGGGTCATGCCATAGTCGGTTTGAAGCATATCCCCTGCATGTTCGGCAACCTTGTCATCTCCGTCAGGGGAGAGGAGAAGGACGGATTCTCCCGGACTTAATTCCAGGGGAACCGAATTCTCCAATACAACCCTTGCGTGATCAAAGATGAGCCGTTTCAGCGGTGCCTCATCCGTTGAGGCGTTTTCACGGTTATCCGGCATCGGGTTCGGGTCAAGCGTCTCAGCAGCCGTATCCAGGCCGAAGCCTTGCTGTCCGGCGGTTAATCGGGAGATCTCTTCAGCAATGTCTTTTACGGTACGGACATCGATAAAATCCTCCAGTTCAATGGTGATTTTGAACTGGCGTTCTACCGCATCCATGATGATGGGAAGGCGGCTGGACCGGATGGAGAGATCTTTTCTCAGGTCCATGTCGGGCTGGATCTCATCTCTGTTGAACCCCGTCGCGTCCATGATGATTTGAATCAGCTTCTCCGTGAGATCGTCAGTTTCAGATTGTTCAACAGATCCGGGAGCGACCGGTTTCCGGAATTCAGGCGGCTCAAAACCGCCGAACATGCATTTGATGACACTTGACAGCTCCCCTTGCTTTTCCTTGAGATGGCCTTGTTTAGAAAGTCGGGCCAGTGCGGCTTTGAAGGTCGATGCCTCTGAGGAGCGAAGACAGGTTTGGATACAGGATGATCCCGGAAGCGTGTCTGCAATGAGATTGCTCAATACCTCCCCCGGTCCCACCTCAACAAAAAGCCTTGCCCCGTAAGTATTCCAAAGGGACCGGGCATTGTCCATCCAATGGACCGTGGATTCCAGGTG
>JAABTO010000041.1 GCA_011389835.1 Desulfotignum sp.
CCGAAATCAAACCCGTCGGTCATGAAAAATACTGCCCATAACAGGCCCCACAGAAAAAACCAGATCGCTTGCAGTTCCATGTGTGTTAACTCCTTTTTTCTGATTGATTGGCGGCTTCAGGGCCTTGTTTGACTGTTTTGGCCATCAGGTAGAATCCCACCGCGCCTAAAAGGCCGTAGACCAGAATGAATCCCGTCAGCGAGGTGAATACCTGGACCGTGGTAATGGGCGAGGCAGCCTCGGCGGTGCGCATCAATCCGTAAACGATCCAGGGCTGCCGCCCGATCTCCGATACGATCCATCCCATCTCCATGGCGATGTAGGGCAGCGGGATGGCAAACAGCATGATTTTCAGATATGTGGGGTGTTCCGTCAGGTTGTTGCGCTTGAACCATCCGTAAATGGTGAGCAGAATGAACAGGGTGCCCAGCCCCACCATGGTCCGGAATCCCACGAACGTGGGCAGCACCGGGGGCCGTTCGTCTCTGGGGATATCCCTGAGCCCGGTGACTTCGGCGTTGAAATCATGAAATCCCAGAAAACTCAAAATGCCGGGAATGGCCCCGATTTCAATGAGGTTTTTTTCATTTTTTTCGTCCGGGATGGCAAACAGGATCAGCGGGGCCCGGGTCTGTGTTTCCCAGTGGGATTCCATGGCCGCCAGTTTGGCCGGCTGGGTCTTGGACACGTTCACCCCGTGCATATCGCCGGTAAAAGCGGTGACCAGTGCCATGACCAGCCCCACAACGAGCCCGATGCGAAACGAGCGCTCAAATACGGGCAGGTGCTGTTTTCTCAGCAGATGCCAGGCAGACACGCCCATGATGAAAAACGAGGCCAGCAACAGGGATGCCGGCACCACATGGATGATTTCCAGCAGTCCGTGCTTGTTGGTGATCAGGGCCGTGAAACTCTCCAGCTCGGCCCGGCCGTCCCGGATCACATACCCCACCGGGTTCTGCATGAACCCGTTGGCCAGCAGGATCCACACGGCAGACAGGTTTCCGGCCAGGGCCACCAGCCACATCACCCCGGCATGGGCTTTAGGTGACAGTTTTTTCCATCCGAAAATCCAGATGCCGATAAAGGTGGACTCCAGGAAAAACGCCACTGATGCCTCGATGGCCAGCAGCGACCCGAATATATCCCCCACGTATGCGGAATATCTCGACCAGTTGGTGCCGAACTGAAACTCCAGGGTGATGCCTGTGACCACGCCTAATGCAAAGTTGATCAGAAACAGTTTGCCCCAGAATTTGGTCATGCGAAGGTAGGTTTTGTCCCCGGTCCGGGCGTATTTGGTCTCCATGTATGCGATGAGAACCGAAAGCCCCAGGGTCAGGGGGACGAACAGGAAATGGAACATGGTGGCTGCCGCAAACTGCAGTCGGGATAAAAAGACCGGATCCATTGATTCCTCCAGATAAGTGGTTTATAGCTTAAACTCACGTAGGAAAAAGCAATTCATATGCCATCATGGACAATCTGTGATGACGGTTTTGACGCAATTGTCGAAAACGGGTATACCATATCCAAAATGGCGCTGGTTTTCAAGGGGTTTGCAAAGTAAACCTGTCTGCCGGAACCCCACGACGGTTCGCCGGCATGCCGCCCCGGGCGGGCTGTCTTACTGCCGGCCTGGAATCCACGGGGTGTCTCCGACATTCCGGCAGTAAGACACCCTGCCCGGGGCTCCGCTGTTCAAAAGGGGATTCGGCACGAGTGTTCGACAGGGGAATGGCTGAATTTTGTGATTTTAAGTGTATCATTGGTCAGGTTCTGATACATAATTGTCCCATTTTTTGAACAGAAGATGTCAGTAAAGAGGCGTTGCTAAATCGGTGGCGTGAATCCCGTTTGACGGAATTCCACTGTTTGGATACATCGGGTCCGGGAGGAAACGATTTCCCGGACCCGGGCGCAGGCATGTTCTGCAACTCTCCGGCCGGCTATAAAAAAGGCTTCCGGAAAGTTGCAGATTTTGTCGGTGAAGATTGCATCAAGTCTGTTTCGTGGTGGCCTTGGTTTCCCACTCCTCGATTCTGGAAGTGTCGTAGATCTCCTCCCACCCGGTGATCATGCCCTTGATGTGGCTGAACAGGGAATGGCCGGTGGTGGTCATATACAGATGGATGATCAGAAAATTCACCAGCAGGAATGCGGCCAGGGTATGGATGAAGGCAATGGGCGCCAGAGAGACACCTCCCAGGCTGTTGTACAGGTAGTATAATAGTCCGGTCACCATCTGAACGGGCAGCAGCATGGCGGAGATGCCCAGGTAGGCCAGGCGCTGCAGGGGGTTGTGCTTGGCGCCCGGGGTTTTCTGCACCGGGTGGTCCTTGCCGTGAAAAATGCCCCAGGCATAGTACAGGACCACGTCGAACAGTTTCCGGGTCGTGGGGATATATTGTTTCCACTCCCCGGTAATGATCAACCAGAAGGCGAAGAAAGCAAAGGAACCCAGCCAGAGTAGACCGGTAAAGTTATGAACTTCCACGGCAGTGTCAAACCCCATGAGCGGATACAGTCCGTGGACTTCAAAACCGGTGATCATCAAAAGGATGATCATCAATGCCTGGCACCAGTGCCAGAGACGTTCGAACCGGGTATACAGATAAACTTTGTTCAGTGTTCTGCCAGTCATGAATTACTCCTCCCTGCCATTACGGGTGAAAAACCGACCCAGTCCGTGGAGCGTCACGCCGGCCAGGGCACCCAGCACCGCGATCAAGCCGATGGTATCCACGATAGCGAACTTGTCCCGGCCCGGCATGTAAATGCCGGTGATACCGGCCAGACGGGAGTTGTCACGGGTGTGACACTCAATGCAGTCCAGGGACTGGTCTGCCGGGGCCACCATATGGGTGATGGGAAAGGCATAGGTGGTGTCCACGTAATCAAATTCTCCGGAATAGGGCACATCCAGGGTCTGATTGCCCAGGGTGATGGCCTCGTCCATGTCAAAGGTGGTCCAGAACCCTTTAGGGCCGGAAAGCAGCGGTGCCACCAGCTGTTTGTTGACTTTGTCATAGGGCTGTTTGCCGGTGTGGATCTTGAACGGATGAATCCGGGCATTGGGGTCATCGGGGGATCCCAGGGGATGGCTTACTTCAACAACCTGCTGGGGATCTATTTCATCTTTTATGCCGATGTTGTCAAAGGATCCATTGTACCAGAAATACTCGGGCACCACATTTTTGGCCCATTTGAATTCCCCTTTGATGGATTTATAGGTGGGTTTGCCGAATTCCCCTTTTTCCACAAACGGTTTACCATCTTTGAGTTTACCGGCTTTTGTCCAGTCCCACCACATCATGGTGGGATTGACCCGGGCGAATTCAGGGATGTGACAGCTCTGGCAGGCCACCTTGTCGGTGTGGTCGTTCATCTTGGTGTGGGCCTTGTGCGGGGTGGCACTGTGGCAGGATTCACAGGTGATTTTGGTGGCCATGTCGTCTTCGATCAGGCTTTTACGTTCCGCCGCCGCCGGCCTTGTATAGAGCCGTCCGGCAATGTGGTGCTTGACCGTGGTGTGGCACCGGGTGCAGGCAAAATCCGCGCCTTCGGCAGCCATGTGGACATCCAGCATCCGGTTAGGTTTGGTCAAAGAGGTGTCCAGGTCCCCGTGTTTGACCCCATCTCCGCCGCCGCCCTTGAAATGGCATTCGCCACAGTTGCTGCGCCGGGGCAGGGTGATATTCTGTACTGCCTGCTGGATTCCTTTGTGGAGGTCACTCACGATTTCCTGAATATCTGGATCGTCATCCCCTTCAAACGCGGCCAGGTCATCAAAGGTCACCTTGAAGGGAAATTTTTCCTTGCCGTGGCAGGACAGGCAGTTGACCTCGCCGTCCGTTCCATCCCATCCGGCATGGCAGCTCAGACAGCCTTTGTCTTCCATGGCATTGCCGGAAATACAGAAATTGTTCACGGCATGTCCGGCCTTGCCGTTCATGATGCCTTGTTTTTCAGACGGCACTTTCCAGGTCCAGTGAATGGTTTCCTTGAACTGCATGGATGCGTCCGTGTGACAGGTCAGACAGGCCTGGGTGATCTGGTCCCCGGACATGAATTTCTGGTTGAGTAGCTCGATTCTGGAATGATCCACCGTGGTCCAGTGTTTGTCTCCCCGGACCGCCTGCTTGGCCAGTTTGATCCCCAGTGCCTCGTCATCAGTGGCCGCAACAACCGGCCCGGCCGCCAGAAGAAACAGCACCATCACGCCGGCGGCGGCATGTCCGAAAAACCATTTGCATCGTCTGAATTCCATAAAGAACGTCTCCGGAAAATTGTCAGCTCAACGCACCGGATATCTGTGACAGTTTCCGGCACGTTGAGCGGTTTTCAGTTTATCCGCATGTGGCCGGTGAGGGGGAATCTTTGGCAAATTCATAAAAATAGGAGTAGATATCCAGAATGTCCTGATCTGACAGCTCATCCCACTGGGCCTGGCACCCGAACGCCTCAAAATTGCGGTTTTCAAATACCTGCTTCCATTCGGCCCGGGTCATGTCAGCCGGGCTCACGGTGGGAGTGGGGGAGTCCACGCCGCCGTTTTCATGGCAGGCCTTGATCACCTTGCGGTAGGTATATTTGCCTTTTCGGTGGTTGCCGTCCGGGCCGTCACCGGCAAACGCGGCAGCGACCGGTCCCAGGGTGAAAAGGGCGAGGGTGAAAAAAATGAGCATTTTCTTGAACATGGGGATATCTCCTTTTTCTAAAATATTTTAAATGGCTGTCCGGTCGATTGTTAGAATCTTATCCCGGATATGTTTCAAATGTCAAAAAAAATTATTGTCCTATTTGGGTGCCTTGATGGTGTATGTGCCATCGGTTTTAAAACTGATCTGAGCCTCTACATAGAACACATCTTTGAGCGCCGGTCTGACATCCTTGACCATGTAGTAGGCCTCCCCGCTTCTGGCACCGGTAGAACAGACAAACACCACCGGTTTGTCCGCCGGCAGTTCCGGAATCTTGTCCTCCAGTTTTTCCACCGGGATGTTGACGGCGGTATTGAAATGGCCTTTGGCAAATTCGTCCGGATCCCGGGTATCTACCAGCATAATGGATTCAGGGTTGTCATTCAGGATGGTTTTGAACCGATCCAGATCAATGGAGCCTTCCATTTCTCCGGCTTTCACCGCCACGGTGTCGGCAGCTGCGCCGAACTGGCGTTTCCATTCCGGGTATCCCATGGCAAATACAGAGACATCTTTGTACCCCATTACCAGGGCCCGGGCGGCACTTTTATGGCTCAGTCGGCATTCAAGACCGCCGCAGTAGAAAATGATGGGGGTTTCAAGGCTCCGGGGCAGCTTGCCGGACAATTCATCAAACTGGGAGTCAGGAATACTGATGGCTGAAGGGATGTGACCCTTGTCATACTTGGTTTTCTGGGGCCGGGAATCCACCACCAGGGTTTTGTTGTCCGCGATCTGGGCGGCCACATACTCGGCAGATACCGAGGCATATGCGCCCGGCTGGGCCATCCATTCGGGAAACCCCTTGGCAAACACCTTGACGTTTTTGTATCCCAAAGCTTCCGCTTTTTTTGCGGATTTGTGGCTGAGTTTGCATTCCAGTCCCCCACAGTAGAAAATGAGCAGGGCGTTTTTGTCTTTGGGCAGCAGATCGGTTTTTTTGTCAAACTCCGTGTACGGGATGCTCACTGCCCCGGGGATGTGCCCTTTAAAATATTTGGGTTTGTAAGGACGGGCGTCGATGATCATGACATTGTCCGGCATGGGTATCGTCACGTGGGCGATGACAAAATTGGCGTCCACAATATCATCGAACATCCAGGGCTCATTGGCGCCCGCAGAGACGGCACCGGCCAGCAGCATCAGACCGGTCACCAGAACAGCCAGCATTTTTTTTACGGCAACAGTTTTCATGGTTTCTCCTGAGTTGGGTTAAAAAATATCGTCTTGCGGAATCGTCCGCAACGGTTTCTAAGAATTTTTCTCAATCATTATAAAATCAACAAATCTAAAAAGCAAGAGATGTGCCATTGAATGCGTCGAAAGGACAAAAGAGCTGTAAATCCTGTGTTTGCAAGGAAGTAGAAGCAACCGTCCCCAAAAAAGCAGCCAGGGTGAGAAAAACAGGTGTGTTGCCTTTTTGTTAATGATGTATTAACTTTATTGTTAATTGTGATTAACAGGAGACACTCATGGAAATTGGAAATCACTGGCGCGACATTATCGACTCGGTCCAGGATGGGATCATTCTGGTGGATGCACAGGGCAATTTTGTGGCAGCCAATCATTCGGCCCAGTTGATGACCGGGTATTCGGAAGACCAGCTCCTCGGCAGATCCTGCCGCATACTCAACTGCACCGGGTGTGACATCAAAGGCACCGGCAAAGGTAAAGACTGGTGCCAGCTTTTTTCCCAGGGCCTGGTGAGAGACAAGAAATGCATGATCACCGACAGCCGGAAACAGACCATTCCCATAGTCAAGACCGCCACGGTTCTTTATGATGATCAGGGGGAGATTGTCGGGGCCGTGGAAACCCTCAAGGATATTTCTGAAAACATCAGCTACAAAAATGAGCTGGCGTCCATCAAGCGGATCTACCATATCGATGACGGGTTTCACGGCATCATCGGCAGAACCCCGGTGATGCAGAACCTTTTCGAGCATATCCAGGGGGTGGCGCCTCTGGACACGCCGGTGATCATTCTGGGGGAAAGCGGCACCGGCAAGGAGATGGTGGCCAAGGCCCTGCATGAAACCGGGACCCGGTCGGACAAACCGTTCATCAAGGTCAACTGTGCGGCACTGAGTGAAACCATTCTGGAAAGCGAGCTGTTCGGCCACGTCAAGGGCGCGTATACCGGGGCCGCCTCCGACCGCATCGGCCGGTTCGAGGCAGCTCACAAGGGCACCCTGTTTCTGGATGAGATCGGAGATATCCCGCTGTCGGTGCAGGTCAAGCTGTTGCGGGTTCTGGAGGAGCAGATGATCCAGCGGGTGGGGGACAACCGGTCCATTCCCATTGACGTGCGTATCATCACCGCCACCAACCGGGACCTGGAAGCCATGATCCGCAAAGGGGCGTTCAGAGAGGATCTGTTTTTCAGAATCAATGTGTTTCCGGTGGTCTGCCCGCCCCTTCGGGAGCGAAAGGATGACATCACTCTGATTATTCAGCATTTTATTACGATTCTGGCAAAAAAAACCGGAAAAAACATTCTGGGATTCACTCCCCGGGCCATGCGGCGGATGGTGTCCTATCCCTGGCCCGGAAACATCCGGGAGCTGCGCAATACCGTGGAGTATGCATTCGTTCTGGCCAAGGAAAAAAGCATCGGGGGGGAACATCTGCCGGACAAGTTGCTGATCGGAAATGCTGATGCAGATGGTCAGACGGCGTCCCCAACCCGGTCGCTGACAGCCGGGACCGGATCGATTCCGGTCAAGCAGTCGGAAAAAGACGCTCTGGTGGATGCACTGCATCAGTCGGACGGGAACCAGACACGGGCCGCCGACATTCTGGGCGTGTCCAGGGTAACGGTATGGAAACGCATGAAAAAACATGGTATTACCTTGAAAACACTGGAAAAATAAGTGGTTGGATAACTTGGCATCATGTTTGCAAACTTGATATACATCTAAGTAACGGGATCTTTGGGTGATCCCAGTCAGAGCAATGAAAGGAAATTGATTGATGAAAAAGGAACAGGTCTTTGTCGTTATTCTGGTTGTGCTGGGACTGGCAGGGATATACTGGTACACCGGCAATACCCCCGGAAGCCGGCAGACACCTGAAACAGACGATTCATTGACCAGGCAGGTAACGGAAACGGTAACGGGCCGTGTAACGGATGCTGAAAAACCAGGGGCCGGAATCCGTGGTATCGACTGGAACGATTACACCCCGGGCCTGACCCGGGCCAAAAATCAGGAGAAAAATATTTTTCTGTATTTTTACGCCCAGTGGTGCACTTACTGCACCAAGCTGAAACAGACCACATTTGTGGATGAAAATGTGCGGTCGTATCTGGATGATCATTTCATCAGCATCTCCGTGGATACGGATCAGAACCAGACCCTGTCCCGGAACTGGCAGGTAACCGGACTGCCCACCATGTGGTTTCTGACACCGGAAGGGGAGCGGATCAGCAGTCTTCCCGGTTATGTGGACGGCCCGCAACTGTTGAAGATTCTCAGGTATATCCACACCAACAGTTACCATACCATGAGTTTTGAGCAATTTGTCAGACAATAACCGTCAAAAAAAGAAAAAAGAGGATGCCATGCGTTCACCTGTGTCACGACGACAGTTTTTAAAATCTACGGTTTTTGCGGCCGGTGCCGCAGTTGTCGGCACCGGTCCGGCCGCTGCCGGACCCGGTACCGAAGAAGAACCGTTGGCCACGCTGATCGATATCAGCCGGTGTATCGGTTGCGAGGAATGCGTGTATGCGTGCAACGATGCCAATGCCCGCAAGTTTCCGGAACCGGAAAAACCCTTTCCAACCATGTATCCGTCCCGGGTGCCGGTGGAGGACTGGTCGGATCAAAGAGATGTCACCGACCGCCTGACCCCTTACAACTGGCTGTATATTCAGTATGCCACCGGGACCAAAGATGGAGAAGAGATCACCTTGACCATTCCGCGGCGCTGTATGCATTGCCAGAACCCGCCCTGCGTCAAGCTGTGTCCCTGGGGAGCGGCCAAACAGCAACCCAGCGGGTTGTCCCGTATCGATTCGCAGCTCTGCCTGGGCGGGTCCAAATGCAAGGATGTCTGCCCCTGGGACATTCCCCAGCGCCAGACCGGGGTGGGGCTGTATCTGGACATTCTGCCCGCTTTTGCCGGCAACGGGGTGATGTACAAGTGTGACCGGTGTTACGACCGGCTGGAAAAAGGCGAACAGCCCGCCTGTATCGAGGCCTGTCCGGAACAGGTGCAGGTGATCGGCAGGCGGTCGGAGATCATTGCTTTGGCCAAAGAACGGGCCCAAGAGATGAACGGGCATATCTACGGCCTGGATGAGAACGGCGGCACCCATACCCTTTATGTGTCTCCCGTTCCTTTTGATCAGCTCACCTATGACACCGGCAAAGGAAAACCCCACCTGAAACCGGTTAAGGACACCATGGCGGACGGGTCCAACCTGGCCCTGGCCCTGGTGATCGCTCCGGTGGCCGGCGCGGCCGCAGCCCTGGGTAAATTTTATAATCGCATCAAAGAGGAGGCGTGATGACCGATTATTTCAGAGGGCGGCGCCTGGTGTATGGCCTGATCCTGTTTTTCATCACCTTGTCCGGGTTTGCCCAGATGCCGGTATTCGCCCGTTACTATATTTCCGATATTCCGGGCCTGGGATGGCTGGCGCAGTTTTATGTGACCCATGCCATGCACTATATCATGGCGGCGCTGCTGCTGGTATTGGGGAGCTATGCCGCCATGGATGCGGTTCTGGGCCGTAAACTGCCGTCTGCCTGGCAGAATCGGGTGAACAAAGGCCGGCTGACCGCCACCGGGTGGGTGAAGGTCCTCAGCCTGGCCGGTCTGATGGTCACCGGATGTGTCATGGTGGTGAAAAACCTGTCCGGGGTCTATTTTCCTCACCTCCTGATCATTTTCCTGGATCTGCTGCATCTGGCACTCTGCATGATCCTGCTGGGAGCAACGCTGTATGCTGGAATACGCAAACGACCCTGGATCGCCGTGTAACAGATATTTGGCAGCGGTTATCCGATTTTTTTGATGATGGCCGCCACCACCTGTTCCGCTGTGTCGCCGAACAGGGTTTCCACCGGCACCAGGTTCAGGTATTTATCATCCCATGAAATGTTTTCGCTTTCCAGAATCCAGTCCTTGAGCCGGGTGTATTTGCCGCCCAGGGCCTTGATTTTTTTCAGCAAAGAGACCGATTCCGAAGGTTTGAACGTCAGGTTCAGCGACAGGATGTACTCGATGATGTTGGAGGTGGCCGGATCCGCGGACAGCACCGGGATCACCAGAATATTTTTTCTGTCTTTGCGGCCCTTGCCGATGTAGACATTGCCTTCCCGGATAATAATGTTCTTGGTGCCTTTGAGCTGTGGATCGGTCTCTACCCGGGATGTTTCGCCGGCCAGGATCCCGGTTTTTTCAAGCACTGTGATCCGGGTCTCCGGGGTGACCTCTCCCAGCAGGTTGAGTCCGGTGATCTGGTAGAGAAGTCCGCCGTTGATTCTGGCGATCACTTCCTGGAGGTGTTTGATCACCAGCACGTTTTTATTGGTGATCTGGGAGATCTGAATATCGTGGCGGGCCAGTTCGTCAAACACCAGCCCCTCAAAGGTTTCTTTGATCCGGCTGGTGCCCACGGTCACGGTTTTGGCCTGATGTTTGATGGCGTCTACAGGCCTTGCCATGGCGTTGATGGCCTGGTTCAGGGCTTTAAAAAACAGGTCCAGCATGTTGGCCGGCGTGCCCTTGATCATGAAATCGATTTCAAAATCCGACACCGGCAGACGTCCGGACAGGTATTTGAGCAGCAGTGTGATATTGGTGGCGTTATCCAGCCCCATGTCCGGGGGAAATCCATTCTCCCGCCGTTTTTTTGTAAACCGGTTGTAAAATTGGGCAATCTGTTCCCTGAACTTATTTTCCAGAATCACCTCGTATTCGTTATGGCCCAGGGCGATGTAATCATCCAGGATTTCCTGGACCTGGGTTCTGCACTCGTATATGAACCGGGAGCCTTCATTGATGGCAAGGGCGGCGAAATATCCCCACAGGTGACCCACCAGGGTATTGAGTATGGGCGCGTAGGGTTCACTGATTTCCGGCACTTTGAACACGTCCGCCCCATACAGGTCGAACCGGTCGTCTCCTTTGGCCGCAATGATCACGGTGGCGGCTTTGTGGGCATGGAAAATGGCGGTATCCTTGACAATGTCCCCCAGCACGCTTTCCCGGGTTCCTGCCGCGCACACGATGATCAGCGGTTCAGACGACAGGTCGATATGTTTCTTGTCTTCCACATAATCCGATGAAATGGTCTTGTAACAGAGCTCGGACAGTTTAATGCGGATTTCATCGGCCGCGGTTTTGTTGGCACCGGAGCCCACTGTGGCCCAGTAGGTTTTGGAGACGGCCAGGCGGTTTGCCGAGGCCTGAATGGCGTCCCGCATGCCCAGCACAGTGCGCATTTTGTCGGGAATCGCCAGCAGTTCCCGGATTTCCCGGGTGATTTGAATTGCCGACCCGGCCCCGGTGACCGCAGCCATGTGCAGGCCCAGGACTGCGCCGGCGGTGAGCTGGGCGTAAAACGCCTTGGTGGAGGCCACCGACATCTCGATGTCCCGGCCGGAACTGGTGTAGAACACCCCGTCCACCTTAAAGGTGAGATCGGAATCCCTGCGGTTGACAATGGCCAGGGTTCTTGCTCCCCGTGCCCGGACCATGTCCACGGTCCGGTTGGTGTCGGTGGTGGTGCCGGACTGGCTGATGGCCACCACCAGGGTATCGGACATGGCCGTGGCAGTGTCTTGTTTTTCATTCATGCAGAAACCGGACAGTTCCGAAGATTTCAAGGCACGGATTTCATACCCCATGTCTCCCAGATAAGTGTTGAGCAGATCCGCACATCCCCTGGCTGCCACACCGGCCGTGCCCTGTCCGATAAAAAAGATTTTTCTGATTTTACCGGACAGAAGATCCGTCTGAACAAACCCGGGCAAAACCGATTCCGTCAGCCGGACTTCCATCAGACCGGAATCCGGATTTTCGGCAAACCTGTTTTCCAGGGTTTTTTCCACTGACACCGGGGCTTCGTTGATCTCTTTTAAAAAATAGTGGGCAAACCCCTGGCGGTCGATGTCCCTGGCCGTGATCCGGCTGATCCGGATGTCCTGTGCGCAGATGTCGACCGTATCACCGCGATAGCTAACCGATTGAATCCCCTGAATACCGCCGCAGGTGTTCTGATCCAGAATCACGATCTGTCCGGAGTCGCCGCCGTTCAGTTTGATGTAGTCGGACGTCTGCTCCACCACCCCGTAAAGTTCGGATGCCGCGATGTAATGGTCCGGGGCAAGTCCCACGAAAATGGCCTGACCACTGCCTTTCTGGGCCAGAAACAGCTTGCCCGGGGCCAGATCCGTGTGCATGGAAATGGCATGGGATCCCTCAAAATCATTGACTGACAGACGAAACGCCTCTTCAATGGCAGCGCCCTGTTTCAGATAATGCTGAATCTGAAGCGGAATGAGCTTGGTGTCGGTATTGATGCTGGCATGGATTTTGTCATACAGGGCTTCGTATTCGGTCTTGAGTTCGACATAGTTGTCAATATCTCCGTTGAGGCAGACATGAATGGTACCGGTTTTTTCGATTTCTTTGTCTGTGGGGGTGTTGTCCAGCGGATGGCAGTTGGCTTCGGTGATATCTCCGACAGATGCCCATCTGGTATGGGCGCTCACCGACAGGGTCTTGAAATCGAATCCGGCCAGGTCCCGGAGGATCAGGTCGTTTCGGACCTGGGTCCGGATAAAGGCGATATTGTCGCCCAGTGCACCGATTTCAGCGGCAAATTTGTATGTGAACGAGATGGATACCAGGTTGGGTTGGCCGGAAATCTTATGGTTGATGTTGATGCCGTTGTTGTCCAGTACCAGTCGATTGATCCGCTGCTTGAGAAGGTCGGTGAGTCCGGATTGGGCCAGGCGCGTTTTGAACCGGTTGAATTCAGATGAATCCAGGGTGAACAGCACGGATATGCCTGCGGAATCCCGGCCCCGGACCTCCAGCCGATCAATGCTGTTGAGCACGGCATTGATGCGTTGAAAGATTTTCAGACTGTCTGAAGGACTGTGTTTGAAAAGATCCGGAGGTATCAGATCGGCAACAGCGTCGATATTGCCCAGCACTTCCTGTTTCAGGCACCAGTGGATATCCTGAAGTTTTTCCAGGCCAAGGGACACCGTTTCCATGGTCCCGGGCAAAAGTGTCGGCCTGGTCCGGGCAAATTCGGTCTGCCATTTGGTGATAATGCCCGACATGGAAAGGATCATTTCAGACAGGGCCCGGATTTTTTCCGGGTCGAAATAAATGGCGCTGAGAACGGATTCCTGTTTCAAGGCCCGGGCCGAATCCCATATCCGGTTCAATTCTTGTTCATCCAGGGGATGTCGGCCTGAATCGGAAAATGCTGCCCGAAGGTCCGATGCCGGCACCATGGATGCCAGAGATCCGATCCGGTGTTCCAGGATCTTGAATTTTTTGGATGGCGGTTCGGATTCTTGACCGGGTCCCTTAAAGGCCACCAGCGCGCAGATGCCGCAGCACAGTCGGTTGGGAATTGTCGGGAACAGAATCAGGGTGTTGCCCCGGACCTGGTCCAAAGATTTGCCGATCCGGATATGGGGGAACCGCCAAAATATCCGGGACAACGGGCTCAACAAAAGTTGTGACAGCATTACCGCTCCGTTTGTGATGGGTTGGGCCTGCCGGTTGCGGTCAGTCAACCCGCGGCCGGGATAAAAAATACTGTTTGATCAGGGCCCGGGCATGGGATGCGGCCCGGGTGCCGATATATTCACCGTGGCCTACCACAACGGAAAACGTGATGGCCCTGGATCCGTTTTTTTCCTTTGCAAATCCGGTGAACCAGTCATATTTGATGGTGTGTTCCCGGTTGGATAAAGAACCGGTCTTTCCGCCGATGCTCAGTTTTGACAGCACTTTGTCCCGGGAAAACGTTCCGAACGATTTTCTGGCAGTCCCATGGGTCACGGTCTTTTCCATCATGCCTGCCAGAGCTGCGGCGGATGCCGGCGTGATGGCGGAAGCCGACATTGCCGGGGTGTGCCGGTAGATGGGATTGCCGTCTGCGTCCATCACATGGCTGATCACCGCAGGAACCACAGCGTGGCCTTTATTGAGCAGCGGAGTGATCATCATGGCGCCAAAGACCGGAGAGATCAGGGTGTCCCGGTTGAATCCGCACCCGAGTTCCGCCAGATGAAACGCGTTTTCCTTGACGGAGAACAAACCGGTATCAAACATCAAGTCCGTGTCCGGGGTCTGGTTGAAACCAAAGGCATGGGCATAGGTGGAAAGGGTCTCCCGGCCCAGATAGGTCTGGCCCAGCTTGCCGAAAACCGGATTGATGGATTCGGCAAACGCTTTTTCAAGAGAGACCTTGACGGTATATTTGTTCTTGACTTCCTTGAGCTGCCGCTTATACAGGGTGTATTTGTTGCCGTTGAAATACAGGGGCGTGTCCGGGGTGTAATTCAAGGCATCCATGGCCGCTGCCGCCGTGATGATCTTAAAAATGCTGGCTGCCGGGTACATGGCCCGGGTGCAGGGATTGGTATGTTCATCTTCCAGATCAAACCCGGCCATGGCCAGAATATGTCCCTGAAATCCGTCCATGACCACAATCGCGATCTGCCTGGGTTTCCCCCGGGTCAGGGTTTTGAGGTGATCCAGCCTGGCATTGAGAAAACCGGTCAGATTCACGTCCAGAAACGTCACCACCTGCACGATGCCTTCAGGGGTGTCTGTCAGAAAAACGTTTCTGCCTGTATTTACCGGATCTTTATCCTGGATCATCTCCCGGACCTGGGCCAGGGTCAGGTTTGCCGGCGGTTTCAATGTGGGAAGGGATACGGGCTTGGTTGCCGGTTCACTGATATCCGGGCCGGACAGAAGTGTCGGAAACACATACCACCCGCCGGTGACAACCGCCATCATGATGCAGAAAATCAGACAGGGGGTGCGCCATTTCCGGTAAAAAGACTTTTTTCTCCGGGAAGACAGATACAGTGTCTGTTGCCGGCGCCAGGTATTTTCCGTTCTAAAGATCGTCACGTGCCATTGCCCCCTTTGACCATTATGCGGCTTCACTGCCCCGGTTTTTTTCCGACATCCACTCTGGGAAACAGGCTGTCCGGCTTTTCAAGACAGGTGCCGGCCGGCATCTGCATCCATCGGGCCATCTGTTCTAGCCCGTAAAACCCGGCCTCGGGCACAGAAATCGTCAGTCCTTCGAGCATTTTTTTGCTGGTTTCCGGCATCACGGGGTAGATCAGGCAGGCCACGGTGCGCAATCCTTCCAGCAGGTTTCTGATCACCGCCGACAGCTTGGGCTGTGCCTCCGGATCCTTGGCCAGGCGCCAGGGCTCCTGGGTGTCGATATATTTGTTCATGCAGGAGATGAACTGCCAGACCGCTTCGAGGCCTTTGTGAAATTCATATCCGGCCATGGCGTCCCGAAAGTGCCCAATTGTTTCTTTGGCTTCGGTTTCCAGACACAGGTCGGGAAATTCCACCGGATCCGTGTCCGGCACAATCCCCTTGAAATATTTCAGGTTCATGGACAACACCCGGGAGAACAGGTTGCCCAGGTCATTGGCCAGGTCCGAGTTGATCCGGGACACCAGCACATCTTCGGTAAAATTGGCATCCAGGCCGAACACCATCTCCCGCATCAGAAAATACCGGAACGCATCCACGCCGTAATGATCGGTCACCTGAACCGGGTCGGTGACATTGCCGATGGATTTGGACATCTTGCTGCCGGACACATTCCAGAAGCCATGGACATTCAATCCGTTGTAGATGTCGATCCCCGCGGCCTTGAGCATAATGGGCCAGTAGATGCCGTGGGGCTTGATGATGTCTTTGGCGACAAAATGCCGGGCCGAGGGCCAGAATTTTTCAAACAGCGGGCCGTCCGGATACCCCAGGGCCGAGATGTAGTTGGTCAGCGCGTCAAACCACACATAGGTGACATAGTCGGGGTCAAACGGCAGGGTGATCCCCCAGGTGAGCCGGGATTTGGGCCGTGAAATGCACAGGTCCTCCAGGGGTTCCTTCAGAAAAGAAAGAATTTCGGTTTCATACTGTCTGGGATGAATGAAGCCGGGATGGGTTTTAATGTGATCGATGAGCCAGTCCTGGTATTGACTCATCTTGAAAAAATAATTGGATTCCTTGATCGGTGACGGCGCCACCCCGTGGTCCGGACATTTGCCGTCTATGAGTTCCCGTTCCTGGTAAAACCGTTCACACCCGAAACAGTACAGCCCGTCATAACTGGAAAAATAGATATCCCCCCGGTCATGGATACGGGTCAACAGAAGTTCCACCACCCGGATATGCCCGGGCTGGGTGGTGCGGATAAACTGGTTGTTGTTGATGTTCAGCCGGGGCCACAGGTCCTGGAACAGGCGGCTGATTTTCTCCACATACTGGGCCGGGCTCTGGGACTGCTTTTCCGCGGCCTGGACGATTTTGTCACCATGTTCATCCGTGCCGGTGAGAAAATAGGTGTCATATCCATCCATCTGTTTGAACCGGGTGGCCACATCCGCGGCAATGGTGGTGTAGGCGTGACCCAGATGGGGTTTGGCATTCACATAATATATGGGGGTGGAAAAAAACTGTGTCTTTGCTTCCATGGCAGATCCTGTATGTTGTCGCCCGGCCGGATGCCGCCCGGGGCGGGTTAATCGGTTGGATGGATATCGGAAAGTGCGGCTTCAATTTCCGTCTGGTCATCCATTCTGACAGTGACCGTCTGCTTGAGAATGTTTTGTCGGATGACCTTTCCTTTTCCCTGGGTCAGGGTCAGGGTCTTTCCCATCCGGGGCATGTTTTTTTTCAAGTGCTGATACGTCATGTTTTCAAAGGTCAGGCAGCACATGAGCCGGCCGCAGACCCCGGATATCTTGGTGGGATTCAAAGACAGCCCCTGTTCTTTGGCCATTTTGATGGAAATGGGATCGAAATTCTGCATGAACGAGGAACAGCAGAATTCTCTTCCGCATTTGCCGATGCCGCCGCAGTGCTTGGACAGGTTCCGGATGCCCACCTGGCGCATTTCGATGCGCAGGTTGTACTCCTTGACCAGCAGCTTGATCAACTGCCTGAAGTCCACCCGTCCGTCCGCTGTGTAGAAAAAGGTCAGCTTGTTTCTGTCAAACGTGCTTTCCACGGAAAACAGGTTCATCACCATTCCCAGTTTTTTGATGCATTCGTTGCAGAACGCATGGGCTTCGGCTTCAAGCGCCATAAGTTCCTGGCGCCGGACAAAGTCATCCCGGGTGGCGGCGCGCAGCACCAGTTTGAGGTTTTTGGGGGGGGCATCGGTTTCTTTCGGTGGCTTGACCACGACACCGAACCCCAGTCCCTGCTCGGTTTCAACAATCACCCGGTCATTGATTTTAAGATCGAGGTCCCGGCTGTCAAAATCATAAATCTTGCCGGCGGGTTTGAATCGAACGCCTGTCACACGGGTCATGAAGGACTTCCTTGTAAGTGGGTCAGTTTCAAAAAGAAGCGGTCCAGGGTCATGCGGATCGAACTGTTGGAAAAAAGCCGTTTTTCAGTTTCATGCAGGTCATCCATCCACAAAAGCGCGTCTGTGTCATTGACAAAACCGGACAGCTGCCGGAGCCGGTCTGAACAATCTATGTTCAGAAGTTTTTCCGGGGCATGCCGGACCACACACAGATCCCGGAAAAAGGTTCTCATGATCGCCAGTCCGGGGGCGACCCGGTCCGGGTGCCGACTTAAAAAGCCGGACAGTGTCAGTGCGGTCGGAATTTTGCAAAAAACAGGTTCGGAAATCAGACGGCACATCTCACGGATCAGCCAAATCCGGGTGGCCTGCCAGTTGGGGGCAGGGGTGGCGTCTGTTTTTGGGGTTGCCCGGGTTGCCGGGGTCTCGGTATCTGGTTCATGGACCAGGGTGACTGCCAGGTTCAGGTCGGTGCCGGCTGTGGCTGCAGCGATTCCGGCCCATCGGGCATCGATCTGATAAAGGGCACACAAATGGGCGGCCAGGGCCTGTCCCGACAGCGGTGGAAACCGCAAAGACCGGCATCGGGAGAGGATGGTGGGCAAAAGCCCGGCCCGTTCCCGGGCCATGAGGATGAAAAACGTGTTTCCCGGTGGCTCTTCCAGTTCCTTGAGCAGGGCGTTCTGGGCCTGACTGTTCATCTGGCCGGCGTCAGTGATGAGCACCATGCGGAATGCGGCTTCATGGGGTCGGGTCCCTGTCAGGGCGATGATCTCCCGGATCTGGGAGATGGTGATGGGTTTTTGCGGTTCCGGCGGTGTCACCACAATCATATCCGGATGCTGGCCGGCGTCGATTTTTCTGCAGGAGCGGCAGTGGTCACAGGGCGATCCATGGCTTTCAGTGCAGTTGGCCGCTTTGGCAAACCGCAGGGCGGCCCGCTTTCTGCCCGAACCAAAATGGCCTGTAAACAGCAGAGCATTGGGTATTTTCCGGGTCTCGATGATATGGTCGAGTTCTGACAGGGCTGCGGGAAAATCGTTTGGATGAACGGACATGGGATTTCCGGCGTGTGGGCTAATAATCAACCCGTTCCTTGAGTTCTTTGCCGCATTTGAAAAACGGAAGCCGTTTGGGAGGGATTTCAACTTTTTCACCGGTTTTGGGGTTCCGGCCCATATAGCTTTTGTATTCCTTGATATGGAAGCTGCAAAAACCTCTTATTTCAACCCGTTCCCCTCTGGCAAATGCGTCAGAGAGCGCGTCGAAAAAAATCCTTACCACTTCCGCGGCTTCCGCCTTGGTCAGTGATGTCCGGTCTTTCAATGCGGAAATCAATTCAAGCTTGTTCATACATCCTCTGTTTTGTCTATGGAAAGTTGCGTCCTTTGTTGAATATTTAAAAATAAATAAAAAGTCAAGGAGTTATGACAGGGAATCCGGTATTTTTTCCACCTGGGTCTCATCGATTTCCACCCCGACGAACTGGCCTAACAAAGGGATTTTTATGATGATTCTGCCCCGGCCCCGATACTGAATGAACTCTCCTCTGGCACCGGTCATGGGGCCTTCCATCACCATGACCGGATCTCCCTGGGTCAGTTTCGAACAGGAACCGGTGATAAGATCTTGGTCCGCCGCTGTCAGGATTTTAAGGGAATGAATCTGGATGTCAGGCACCGGCACCGGTCCCTGTTGGTTTCCCAGAAACCGGACCGCGCCCTGGGTTTTCAGAATAAGCAGCTGACAGGCCGGATCAAAACGGGCTTTCACAAACAGATACCCGGGAAACAGCGGTACATCGATAACTTTTTTCCGGTCTTTGCGGCGGCTGATCTTTTTGGTTTTCGGCAGGAACGCCGCCATTTTTTTCTGAACAATCTGATCAAAGACCACCTGTTCGAAATTGCTGCGGGTCAACAGGGCAAACCAGTGAAAATCCTGTGTCATTGTGAACCGAACTCCCCGATGCCCTTCAGATGGATCATCAAAGCGACCCGCGTGTCCAGATCTGATTCCTGAAGTTCCAGACCCAGGGCCCAGCAGGCCTTGTTCAGCCGGATACCAGTCTTTGTTTCAATGGTTGTGTCGCGTTCCAGGTCTTTTTCATAAGAAAAATACGCCGCCAGAGACCGGGATATGTTTAAATCGATGCGGGTATACCAGGATTCCGTGGCATCCTGGGTGTACCGGTATGCCGTGGTGACGGCATCTCCCCGGGGACTGGTCAACCGGGTATTCAGATTCAGAGTGGTGAAATGGCTGGTATAGGGGGACCAGGCCAGTTCTGTGTTCAAAGACAGAAAAGAAAACGGGTATACCCTTGCATCCATGTGAATATTGGACCAGGGCCGGTTTTCTGCCCCGGCACCATCCCGTTCATCCCGGATACTGTAATCCTGGTAGAATTGGATCCATCCCAGCTCCCGGTAGGTGTTCTTGCTGACGCCGTCTTTGTCAGCCATAAGATTGCGGGCGGTGAACCGGTGGGTCAGATGCCAGTTGAGCTTGTTTGATGGTTCGATGTCGTCCAGTTCATCGAAAAACGGCAGTGTATCCTGGTCCACGCGGGGGATGAAACGATAGCCGATACCCGGTGTGACCTGGTGCTGAATTTTGTCGGAAAATGCTGTCTGAACGTTAAAAACCCTGTTCAGCCGAGTGGTCAGATCGCCCCCCACCTCATAGATGCCCCGGAATCTCAATGTGTCGTCATCCCCATGGATGTCGGTGAATTGATCGGTATGATACGCGGTGCCCTGCAGGCGGACAAACGGATGAAACGAAGCGGCATTTCCCCATTTCACAGGGTAGTAAAAGGTGGGGCTGATATCCAGACGCTGTCCGTCGACTTTGGCGCTTTTTCGGTCCAAACCGCTGGTGTTCACGGTGTGTTGACGGAAAAACGAAGTCAGCTGCGAATCCATGTCAACGTAAAGGCCGGTGCCGCCCAGTTGTCGGCGGACCGTGCTGAATTCGATTCCAGGCAGGGTCTGGAGCGTGGTGTCGTCGGCGCCAATGCGCCGGGCGACCACATCATCATACCACAGGGCCCTGACTGACAGGACATGTCCGCGCCCGGTCCGATCGATGATCAAACTGTTTTTGCGCACGGTGTCATCATATTCGTCCAGGTCCCGGCCGAATTTTGAAGCAAAGATCTGATTGGCGGCATCATATCCGGTCAATCCGTTCTTGAATTCCAGCAGATAATCCGGATCAGAGACCACGTCCACATCCAGTCTGGCAAAAAAATCATGGGGCAGGGCCTGGTCGCTTTTCATGCGCAGCCAGAAACGGTTTGTATTGGTTCGCTGCGGCGTGCTGTCAAACCGGTAATCTCGGGTGGCGGAGGTGCCGTCGTCTATTTTGTCGTCCGACAGATAATCCAGCTGCCAGATGCCTTTGGATAAAGCATCGGTGACATATCTGAACTCCCCACCGATTCTGGCGCCCCGGTCGGACAGGAAACCGGCGTACAGCGTGGCGTCACTGCTCGGGGAAATGGCCCAGAAGAACGGCTGATCATAGACATATCCCAGACGGTCGGAAGAGGAGATTTCCGGTATGAGCAGCCCGGACTGCCGCTGGGTTTTGACCGGAAATATCAGAAACGGGGAATACAGTGCCGGGACGTCCCTGGCCCAGAAAACCGTGTCTTTTGCAAATCCATACCCTTCAATGGTGACCTTGACATCGTTGCCCGTGATTTTCCAGTCCGGGGTCTCACCGTCACAGGAAGTGATAGACCCTTTTTGGGCGTCATAGGTGAATTTTCCGGTTTTGCGGATCTGTTCGCCATGGATGTATAAGTGGTTTTTCTGAACAAACACCGTGCCCTTGTCGATGAGTCCGGTTTCCGTGGCCAGGTTCACCTGCATGGCATTGCAGGAAATCACGTCCCCGCCGGAAATCATTTTCACATGGCCCTTGGCCGCCACCTCTTTGGTGGTGTTTGAAAATTCCACATAATCCGCTTCCAGACGGGTCTTGCCGCCGGTGATCACCACGTCTGTTTCCGCGGTATATATATCGGTGTGCCGGTCGTACACGATGCTGCCTGCGGACAGGTGCCAGGTGACGGTTTCCGGGTCTTCCAGTTCCACCGCAACAGCCCCGCCGGACAGGCATGCCAGGCAGCAACAGGCAATGCCGATCACGGTCAGGATCCGATCCCGGATTTTTTTTAGCCGTTGCTTTTTTT
>JAABTO010000042.1 GCA_011389835.1 Desulfotignum sp.
GGCAAGACACCACCGGGGGGCGAGGGATCAGCACGAAAACCATTCGTGGTTATTCCGGATAAAACGGATAGACCTTGAAATTCATCGGATAGGGCCTATAATAAGTTCTTGTTGAAAAATCTCACATAAGATTTCAGGACCTGATTTCATGAAACCCACATCACGGTTTTGGCAGACTGTTAAAAGAACCTTTCTTCGCCTCGTCTGGCACACCATCCCCTTTGTCATATTGGCCCTGGTGGTGTTTCTGGTCATTGTGCCGGTGGGCCGGAAGATCACGGCGAAAAAAAATGCGCTGGTGGCGCAGCAGTCCAGCCAGGTTCAGGAAACCGACAAGGCCGTCCGGGTTGTCACTCTGGAGATGGTGCCCGAAGATCTCAAAGAGATGATCAGCCTGCCCGGCGTGGCCAGACCCTGGAAATCCCTGGAGGTGGTGGCGGAAGTGGCGGGCCGGGTCATGGAAAAAAACATGGATGACGGCACTGTGGTTGCGCGGGGGGATGTGCTGGCGGTCATCGATCAGCGGGATTACCGGAATGCCTATGATTCGGCCCGGGCCTCTTATGACACCGCTGTGCTGAATCTGCAGCGGTTTGAAGCATTGTCAAAACAGCAGTTCATCACCCAGTCCCAGCTTGAGGACATATCGGCCCAGGTCAAGACCACCCGGGCAGCCATGGAAACCGCGAAACTCAATCTGGAACGGTGTACCATCAGGACACCCATGGCCGGGGTGGTGGACCGGTCCCATATTGAGGAGGGCAGTTTCCTTGGGGTAAGTGATCCGGTGGCCCGGATACTTCAGATCGATACCCTCAAAATCCAGGTGGGCATTCCGGAATCGGATGTGCCAATGGTCAAAAAACGCAAACAGTTTGACATGACCGTGGATGCCCTGGGCGGCAAATCCTTTACCGGTCAGTATCACTATCTGCAGAAAACCACCGATTCCCTGGCCCGGCTGTACAATCTGGAAATCGGTCTGGAAAACCCGGGACATGAGATTCTGCCGGATATGTTCGTGCGGGTGGCTATTGTCAAAAACCGGGATGAACAGGGGCTTGGGGTGCCCATGTATTCCCTGATCACCCGAAGAGGACAGACCGGTGTGTTTGTGGCGGATCAGGAAACCGCCAAGTTTGTGCCGGTTGAAACCGGGTTTCAGGACGGCTGGAAAATCCAGGTGACCGCCGGACTGTCTCCGGGAGACCATGTGGTGGTGGTGGGGCACCGAATTATCGAAGACGGTGACCCTGTCCAGGTGGAGCGCCGGGTGCGGTCCATGTCGGAGCTGGGGGCGGGGCTGCGTTAATGATTCTTTCTGATACCGCTGTCAAAAACCGGGTATCCGTGCTGGTGCTGCTGGTGATTATCGTGATCATCGGACTGTATTCCTACCGGGTGCTTCCCCGGGAAAGCGCCCCGGACATCACCATTCCCTATGTGTTTGTCAGAACCGATTACAGAGGGGTCTCCGCCTCGGACATCGAGACCGCCATCACCATCAAGATCGAAAAAAAACTCAAGGGCCTGAACAAGGTGAAAAATATCTCATCTGTGAGTTCCCAGGGCCTTTCCCAGATCAATATCGAGTTTCTGCCGGGCACGGAGATCAATGAGGTGCTTCCGCGGGTCAAGGACAAGGTGGATGAAGCCAGAAACGATCTGCCCACGGATCTGGAAAACGAACCCATGGTGTATGAGGTGAATTTTTCCGACATGCCCATTGTGGTCTACTCTCTGGCAGGTGACAGTGGGCCGGCCCTGCTGAAAAAAATCGCCGATGATCTCAAAGATGATATCGAAGCGGTCCCCGGGGTGCTGGAGGTGGATATCACCGGGGGCCAGGACCGGGAAATTCAGGTGGAGGTGGATGTTGACAAACTGGCCTATTACCGGATTCCCATCACCCGTCTCGAGCAGGTTGTGGCGGCTGAGAACCAGAACATCTCCGGGGGCGCCATCACCCTGGGCCATGGCCGGTACCAGCTCAAAGTGCCCGGTGAGTTCGACACGCCTGAAGAGATTCTGACCCTGGTGGTGGCCACCCACAACGGGCATCCCATTTATCTCAAGGATGTGGCAAAGGTGGTGGACGGCATCCAGGAGGAAACCTCCCGGTCCCGGCTCAACGGGGAAAGCGCCATCAATCTGTCAGTGAAGAAACGGGCCGGTGAAAACATTATCCGGATATCGGACCAGATCGATGCCGTGGTGGCGGCGGCAACAAAGAAATTTCCCGGGAACACCACCATCACCAAACTGATGGACAATGCCAGAGATATCCGGGCCATGGTGGCGGACCTGGAGAACAATATCGTCTCCGGACTGATTCTGGTGGTGGTGGTGCTGCTTGTGGTGCTGGGGATCCGGAACGCCCTGCTGGTGGGCATGGCCATTCCGTTTTCCATGTTTCTGTCCTTTGCCGTGCTCAATGCCCTGGGCATCACGCTGAACATGGTGGTGCTGTTTTCTTTGACCCTGGCGCTGGGCATGCTGGTGGACAATGCCATCGTGATCGTGGAAAATGTGTACCGGTACATGCAGCAGGGGGTTTCCCGGATGGAAGCGGCCATGAAAGCCACCGGAGAGGTGGCCTGGCCGGTCATCGGCGCCACGCTCACCACCCTGGCCGCGTTTTTTCCCATGCTGTTCTGGCCCGGCATCATGGGGGAATTCATGCATTTTCTGCCGGTCACCCTGATCGTCACGCTGAGCGCATCCCTGTTTGTGGCATTGATCATCAATCCGGCCCTGTGCTCTTATTTCATGCGTACCCCCAAGACTGCCGGGCCGGGCCGGGTGATGCTTTCATCGGACCAGATGCTGTCCCAGGGCGAAAAACCGGTGGCGATTCAGGGGTTTTTTCTGATCACCTATGCCCGGGTTCTCAAGCAGGCCCTGGCGCACAAGCTGGCAATCCTGGCCGGAGCGATTGTCGTGATGGTGCTGTTGTTTCAGTTCTGGATGTTGACCATCGGTATTGAAAAGCCCGTGGAATTTTTTCCGTCTATCGATCCCAGGTCCGTGTTCGTGAACATCGATGTCCCCGAAGGTGCGGACCTGGAGTTCATCGATGAGACCGTCAAACAGGTGGAAATGGCGGTGGCCGGCACCACTGCCGGAGGCTATGAGGCCGCCATGGTGCCGCAGACCCATGAAACGGTTCGGAATCAGCAGTTTTCGGCACCGTCTGATATCAACAATGTAGAACATATCTATGCCCGGGTGGTTCAGAACAGCGGGGGCAGCGCCGTGTTCGAATCCAACCTGCCCAATCATATCGGGGTCCAGTTTCTGGATTTCGAGGACCGGAAAACATCCACCAAGGCGGATCTGGAGGAGATCCGGCACCGGGTGGCACAGATTCCCGGCGTGAAGATCACCGTGGAGGAACAGGAACAAGGCCCGCCCACCGGGGCGCCCATCAACATCGAGATCGCCGGGGACAGTTTTGAGGTGTTGAGCCGGATGGCCGCTGAAATCCGAAAACTGGTGGAGCGCGTGCCCCATGTCACGGATGTGAGGGATGACTTTCAGGGCGGGCTGCCATCGGTTCAGGTAAAGATCGACCGTCAGAAAACCGCGCTGTTCGGCCTGACCACTTCGGCGTTGGGCAATGCATTGAAGATCGCCTACAACGGTCTGGATGTGTCCACCTATTATGAGGGAGATGAGGAATACGATATCGTGGTCAAGCTGGCCAAATCCGACCGTCAGGGACCGGAGATTCTCCACAAACTCATGATTCCGGGTCCGTCCGGAGAACTGGTGCCCCTGACCACCCTGGCATCTATCCACTACAAAGGCGCCTTAGGGGACATTGTCCGTAAGAATCACCGCCGGGTAGTCACGGTCAAGGCCAGTGTGGATGAAACCAAAACCACCGGTGCCGTTGCCCGGATGCAGGTGATGGAGCTGCTCAGACAGATGGAGATGCCGGCAGGGTACAGTTATGCGTTCACAGGGGAAGATCAGGAACAGCAGGATGCCCAGGCGTTTCTTTCCAAAGCTTTTGTGGTGGCCCTGCTGCTGATTTTCCTGATTCTGGTGACGCTGTTCAACTCCGTGGTGCAGCCGTTGATCATTCTGACATCCGTGCTCCTGTCTCTTGGCGGTGCCTTCTGGGGGCTGGCCGTGATCGGTTCCCCGTTCGGCATTATCATGACCGGGGTGGGCATCATTTCCCTGGCCGGGGTGGTGGTGAACAACGCCATTGTGCTCATTGACTACACCAACCGGCTGAGGGCCCGGGGCATGGATTTGACCGAAGCGGTTGTTTCCGCCGGTGCCACCCGGCTGCGGCCGGTCCTGCTCACGGCGGTCACTACCATTTTAGGGCTGTTGCCCATGGTTACAGGGATTTCATATGATTTTCATGTCATGGCCGTGTCTCTGACCTCGGAATCCAGCCAGTGGTGGCGGTCCATGGCGATTGTGGTGATTTTCGGCCTGCTGGTGGCAACCGTGCTGACCCTGGTGGTGGTGCCGGTGCTCTATGCGCTGATCGATCAGATCAAAACGGCGTCAGGCAAGGGTTATGTCCGGACCCGCCGGTTTTTCCTGGGGCCCGGAACATCGGAAATGACCGAATAGATATCAGGAATACAGCAATTACATCATTTCCAGGGCGCAGGCCATGGCCACCCCGCCCCCGCCGCACAGGGTTGCCAGGCCCAGGGTGTTGCCGCGTTTTTTCATGGCATGAATCAGGGTGACCATGATTCTTGCCCCGGTGGCCCCCACCGGATGGCCCAGGCCGATGCCGGACCCGTTGATATTGGTGATCTCCCGGTTGAGGTTCAGTTCTTTTTCACACCCTATATACTGGGAAGCGAATGCCTCGTTTACTTCCACCAGTTCAAAATCGGCCATGGACAGGCTGGACCGGTCCATGAGGTTTTTCACGGCCGGTACCGGAGACAGCCCCATGACCGTGGGATGACAGGCACCCATGCCCGTGGCCTTGATTTTTGCCAGTGGTTTGAGTCCCAGTTCTTTGGCCTTGTCCGCGGACATGATGATCAGGCCGGCGGCCCCGTCATTGATGCCCGAAGCATTGCCCGCCGTGACCGTGCCGGTTTTGGGAACAAAGGCCGGGGGCAGGGCCGCCAGTTTTTCCCGGGTCATGCCCGGGCGGAAATGCTCGTCCTTGTCAAACACCAGAGGGTCTTTTTTTCGCCGGGGAACATGGACCGGCACGATCTCTTCGGCAAAGGACCCGTCATTTGTGGCCCGTTCCGCGTTGTTGTGGCTGCGCAGGGCCACCTCATCCATTTCTTCCCGGGTGATCCCCAGGTGCTGGGCCACAAATTCGGCGGTGTGGCCCATGATATAGGGCTTGCCCATGAAATACGAGGCCGGGGCCTGATTTGTGTCCAAAGGTGTGGTGTCGTCAAAGGGCAGAACATGAGAGCCGCAGTGGAGGGCATGGATCATGGCATCCACGAACTGGGCGTCCTGGAGCCGGCATCCCCACCGGGCCTTGGGTACGGTATAGGGCACCCCGGACATATGTTCCACCCCGCCGGCCAGGATCACATCGGCCATGCCGGCCTGAATCATGGCGGCGCCGGAGAGCACTGCTTCCATGCCGGAAATGCACACCCGGTTCACTGTGACCGCCGGTACTTTGTCCGGAATCCCGGCCATCAGGGCCGCCACCCGGGTGGTGTTCAGGGTGTCATGGTGTTCCACGCAGGTGCCGTACCGGACATCATCGATCAGGTCCGGATCGATACCGGCCCGCTCGATGGCTTCTTTCATGGTCACGCTGGCAAGGGCAGCGCCGTTCATCTCTTTCAAGGTGCCGCCGAAGGCCCCGATGGCGGTCCGGCAGGCAGATACGATGACGATTTCTTTCATGGTTGGATTTCCTCAATTCTGGTTGTCATGTTTCAATGGGTGTCACCCCCGTGCAAAAGTGCTTCAGGGAAGTGATGTCTAACTGTCAGGTGATAGAAAATAAAGGGTTAGGACCCGAAACCGGCTTCCGCCATGTCCAGGGCACTGGTATCTCCGGTCTGGATTACCGCCATTTTGGCCTGGGCCACCGGCAGAATCGTGCGAATGAAAAACCGGGCCCCGGTGATCTGACCCTGGTAAAATACCGCATCCTTTTTTTTGGGCGATCCGGCCAGTCTTTCCCGGGCGGTCACGGCCCGCCACAGCAGCATCCACCCCATCAGGGTGTCGCCGAACACATCCAGGAACGGATGGGCATGGGCAAACGCGGTCAGGATATTTTCCGTCCCCAGGTCTCCGGCCAGTTTTCCGGCGGTCTCCTTCAAATGGGCCAGCGTGGTTTGCACAATGCCGGCCAGAGAAGCCAGATTTGCATCTTTCTGCGCGTGAGCAATGGTTTGTTCCACCTCGGTTACCAGGTCCATGAATGCCCGGCCATGGTTCAAGGACAGTTTTCTGGCCAGAAGATCCATGGCCTGAATCCCGTTGGTGCCTTCGTAGATCAGGGTGATCCGGCAGTCCCGGAGCAGCTGTTCCTGGGGGTATTCTTTTGTGTACCCGTATCCGCCGAATACCTGGAGCCCTTGCGAGCAGATTTCAAAAGCCCGGTCCGTGACATATCCTTTGGCCACTGGAATGAGCACGTCGATAAGTCCCTGTAAGCGGGCTTTGTCGGTGTCATCGGTACTGACGGTGATCATGTCTTCCAGAAACCCCACATAGAACAGCAGGCTGCGCATGCCTTCCGAAAAAGTTTTCATGGACAGCAGGTTGCGCCGGATGTCCGGGTGTCTGATGATGGGAACGCCGGGGGATCCTTTGGCTGCGGTCAACGCCGCGCCCTGAACCCGTTCCCGGGCATAGTTCAGGGCATTGAGATAGGAGGCGCCTGCACAGGCAAGCCCCTGCATGCCCACATGGAGCCGGGCTTCGTTCATCATCACGAACATGGCCCGCATCCCTTTGTTTTCCGCTCCCAGCAGGGTGCCGATGCATCCGCCTTTGCCGCCCAGGGTCATGGAACAGGTGGGACTGCCGTGGATCCCCATTTTGTGCTCGATGCCGGCACACACGATATCATTGAACGCGCCCAGGGTGCCGTCGTCATTCACCCGGTATTTGGGCACCAGAAACAGCGAGATGCCGGCGGTGCCGGCCGGGGCCCCCTCGATTCTGGCCAGGACCGGGTGGATGATGTTTTCCACCAGGTCGGTGTCTCCCGAAGAGATGAAAATCTTGCTGCCGGAAATGCTGTAGGTGCCGTCATCGTTCTTCACAGCGGTTGTGGTCAACGCCCCTACATCCGATCCGGCTTCCGGTTCGGTGAGCAGCATGGAACCGCCCCATTTTCCGGTGTACATGTTTTTCAAATACAGGTGTTTCTGCTGGTTTGTGCCGAACCGCTCCACCAGTTTGCCGGCCCCGTGGATCAGGATGTTGTGGAGCATAAACGGAAAATTGGCACCGTTGAAATAGTTGTCCGCTGCCATGGACACGGTTCTTGGCATGCCCTGCCCCCCCCAGGTCGGATCATCGCACATGGCGATCCACTCCCCCTGTCTGAAAAGATCATAGGCCCGGTGGAACGCTCTGGGCACGTGCACCTGTCCGTTGTCAAAGGTGCAGCCCTCTTCGTCCGCCTCCCGCTGACAGGGGAGCAGTTCCTTGAGGGCCAGGTTCCGGGCTTCGGAAACGATCAGATCGATGGTTTTTCCGGTGAATTCCGCAAATTGATCATGCCGGCTCAACCGTGCCACATCCAGTTGTTCGTGAAGAACAAAATCCACATCCCTGCGGTCTGCAACCACTTGTGCCATGGAAACTCCTTGTGATATATGAAATGCGAGTCATTGAACGGGCTGCCCGGCCGGCATTCCGCCGGTCCGGGCAGCCGGCGTTACCGGGTGTAGTCGTAGAATCCTTTACCGCTTTTGCGGCCCAGGTATCCGGCCCGGACCATTTTCCGCAGCAGCGGGGCCGGCCGGTATTTGTCTTCCCCCAGTTCCCGGTGAAATCCTTCCAGCACGAACAAAATGGTGTCCAGACCCACCATGTCAGCCAAAGCCAGAGGCCCGATGGGGTGATTGGCCCCCAGCATCATGGATTTGTCGATGTCTTCGGCCGACGCCACCCCTTCGGCCAGAACGAAAATCGCCTCGTTGATCATGGGCACCAGGATCCGGTTCACAGCAAAACCCGGGGCTTCCTTGACCTCGATGGGGGTTTTGTCGATCTTTTCCACAAATTCCCAGGCCATATTCAGGGTGTCGTCCGAAGTGGTGAATCCCCGGATCAGTTCCACCAGCTTCATCACGGGCACGGGGTTGAAAAAATGCATGCCGATCACCTTGTCGGGCCGCTGGGTCACCGCGGCCATCTCCGTGATGGACAGTCCCGAGGTGTTGGTGGCCAGCAACGTGTCTTTTTTGCAGATATTGTCCAGATCCTGGAATACCTGTTTTTTGATGTCCATGACCTCGAGGATGGCTTCAATGACCAGATCCGCATCGCCGGCGGCCTGATCCAGATCCGTGGTGCCGGTGATCCGGTTCAAGACAGCGTCTGCCTCCGTCTGGTCCAGCCTGCCCTTGGACACGGCCCGGCCCAGATTGGATTTGATGGTGGTCAGACCGTTTTCCACAAACCGGTCTTCCATGTCTCTTATGGTCACCTCGAATCCGGCCCTGGCACTGACCTGTGCAATGCCCGCACCCATGATGCCGGCGCCCAGCACGCAGATTTTTTTTATTTCCATTTCATGCCTCCTTGTTGGTTACAGGGTATTATGCCATGTATGTCATGAGAAATAAAGACAGCATGAACTGTGCCGGATTTGAAAATGTCTTGTTTTCAAAGGGTCTCAGCGGTTCAGCAGGTAAATAAACAACAGAGATGTTCAACTTTCTGTGCCATGGAAAAGAAAAAGCTGTTCTATTTGAAAGTTATGCCGTAGGCTGTTACATAGAACAGTAATCTTCAGGGGGCTGATATGAACGCAAGTCGGTCGGACGAAATATCCCGTGTGCCGGTGGATGAAAAGGATTTTTTCAGGGAAGCCACCCTTCGGCTGTGCTCCAGCCTGGATCTGGAAAGGGCCCTGCACCAGTGCCTGCTGTATGTGCGGCGGTTCATGCCGGCCGGTCAGATGGGGTTTCAAGTGTATCATCCGGATTCCGGTGTGGTGGAAATGGTGGCCCATGCCACCCCCCGGTCCGGCCGGGCCGTGTCTACCCGGGTTCCTTTGTCCGGAAAAGGACGCCGCCAGGTGGAAACCCGGCGCCTGGAAAGAATCCGGGTGATCGACCGGCTCGGAGATGACCCGGTGACCGGCCCGGTGGCGGACCGGCTCCGGGCCTGGGACCTGTCCGCCGTGGTCATGGATCTGGTGCTGGAAAAAACCATGCTGGGAATTTTCAGTGTGTTCAATGACGGAGATCACAAATTCACCCCGGTTCAGGTTCATCTGCTCAGCCTGCTGGCCAAACCCTGTGCCATCGCCCTGACCAACAGCCTGCGGTTTCGGGAGCTGAAAAACCTCAAGGAGCTGCTGGCAGACGACAACCGGTATTTTCAGGACGAGCTGCACCGGATGACCGGGGAAAAGGTGGTGGGGGCCAACCAGGGTTTGGGCCGGGTGATGGACCGGGTGCGCAGAGTGGCACCTCTGGAAAGCCCGGTGCTGCTGCTCGGTGAGACCGGTACCGGCAAGGAAGTGATCGCCAATGCCATCCACAACCTGTCCCTTCGCAAAAACGGTCCCTTTATCCGTGTCAACTGCGGGGCCATTCCTGCCTCGCTTCTGGACAGCGAGCTGTTCGGGTATGAAAAAGGCGCGTTTACCGGTGCGGTGTCCCGGAAACGGGGTCGCATCGAGCGGGCCCAGGGCGGAACCCTGTTTCTGGATGAGATCGGGGAACTGCCGGCCGAGGCCCAGATCCGGCTGCTGCGGGTGCTTCAGGAAAAAGAGATCGACCGGGTGGGCGGCACGGAAACCATTGGGGTGAATATCCGTGTCATTGCCGCCACCCACCGGAATCTGGAGAAAATGATGGCCACCCGTCAGTTCCGGGCGGACCTGTTTTTCCGGCTCCAGGTGTTTCCCATCCAGATCCCCCCGCTTCGGGAGCGCAAAGCCGATATTCCAGACCTGGTCCATCATTTCATTGTAAAAAAGGCCAGAGAAATGAAGCGCCATGAGATACCCGGGGTATCTGATGCGGTCATGGGCCGGCTGCGGACATATCACTGGCCCGGCAATATCCGGGAGCTGGAAAACGCCGTGGAAAGGTCCATGATCCTGGATCGTTCCGGCTTTCTGGATTTCAGTGAAATCGGTCTGCCGCAGATGTCGGTATCCCGGCAGCCGGTACCCGGAGATCATGCGGTTGCCCCACCCGGCCGGACCCTGGACCAGGTGATGACCGTGCATATCCGGTCGGTGATGGACCAGTGCTGCGGCCGGGTGGAAGGGGAAAAGGGCGCGGCCCGGATTCTGGGGGTCCATCCCTCCACCCTGCGCAAGCGGATGAAAAAACTCAATATCCCGTTTGGCCGGAACGCCGGATGAGTTTCAGTCCCTGATTTTGGACCGGATGTGTCTGTTTGTGTCTTGTATCGGACATGAAATGTCATTTTTCAACCCTCTGTGATGAATCTGTCTGCCTGTTTTTCCAATGGTATGATTTATGCTGTAAATTTTTATTCGGATAAATCTTACAGCAAAAGAGGTAAAAAAATGAACTGGAAATTCTGGAAAAAACCCGGCGACAACCCCCTGCCAAAGCCCAAGGAGCTGCCATCGGAGCTTGGAAAATACCTGGTGGTGAACCTGCAGTATGATCCGGACTGGGTGTGGCAGCTCAAAATGGTCACCGACCTGCCAAAGGACGGGACCGCCGATTTCCGGGTGTTCGATCCGGCCATGGCCACCATCCAGGGGCAGAGCATCAAAAATTATACCTCCCTGGACGGACAGCAGGGCCTGATTCTCTTTGACGGATGGTACCGGAAACAAAGCCGGGAGTTTCAGTTGAATGACTATTACCAGGCCATGAAAACCGACCAGGCTGTCTGAATCCCTTTTTACCCGGAAATTGTGACACCCTGCCCCGGACAGAAACCGGCAAAACCGGGATCCTGCATGAGGTGCGGCGCCTGTCGCGAATTTTTTCAGGTCATGGGAAAATGGCCGGGAAAATTCTCTGTATAACCGGGCCCGGGTGGTTTACGGGCGCCAGCCCCTTTCTCCGCATTAAAAATTAATTTTCTGATTAGATCTGTATCATCCAAATTTTATGCGGTAATATCTTAAGTATGAAGTTTTTTGTTCTTATTTTCACGTGGTTTAAAAAATTTTTTAAAAAAAATGATTGACATGGTGTGAGAATCTATTTAGATTGAAATCCTTGGAAATCGGTGAATTCCCCTTTTCTCCAGAATTCGCATGGAACAGGACAGCCCCTAAGGGGTTGCTGCTGCAATATTTTAAGATGTTAGGAGATGTCGATATGTGTCGATTGTTCGCACTCACCAGCCGGGACCCGGTCTCTCCCATGCTGGCCATCAAGGCCCTGGATGTGATGAAAGAAGGCCATGACGGGTCCGGCATGGGACTGCTGCTCCAGGATCTGGGCGGGCCGTTTGAAGAGATGAAAGAGGCCCCGATTCTATCGGGCATTTTCAGTGAAGAAGGGATCCGTCGCCTGGACCTGTTCATGATGGACCTGGGGTTTCTCACCAAGTACAAGATCTCTTTGAAAGTGCCCAAAAAACCGGTGGAAGGGATTCCCAGAAGAGACCTGTATTTGATCCGGGCCTATGAACTGCCCGAAGACTGGGACAGTTTGAGCAAAGAAGACATGGCATCCCGGCTGTCCGGTATTCGGCTCAAGATCCGCGAAATGGGGGAAGAGAAAAATGACATGATCGTTTTTTCCTTCTGGCCGGACACCATCATGATCAAAGAGATTGGAGACCCGTTGCTGCTGGCTCAGTATCTGGGTCTGGACCGAAAGGAACTCAAGGCCCGGATCATCATGGCCCAGGGCCGTCAGAACACCAACTACGCCATTGATCTATATGCGTGTCACCCCTTTTTCATCAAGGGATACAGCACCATGACCAACGGCGAAAACACGGCCTTCATTCCCATCAAGGATTTTCTCACTTCCCGGGGGATACCGGCATACTCCGGATATCAATCCGATTCCGAGGTGTTCGCCCATATCCTGCATTATTCCCTGGAGGAACTGGGGTTGGGTATTGACGGATACAAACATGTGATCACTCCGCTCCAGGAAAGTGATCTGTCGGTTCATCCAGATGCCGGTTTTCTGTCCCATCTGAAACGTACCTGCCGGTCTCTGATCATCGACGGCCCCAACTGCATCATCGGAACCCTGCCCGACCATTCCCTGTTCATGGTCCAGGACCGCAAAAAACTGCGGCCCGGTGTGGTGGGAGGGAAACCGGGTCTTTACGCGTTTTCATCGGAAATCTGCGGCCTGGATGCCGTGATTCCGGACCGGGACAAATCCAGAGACATTCAACCCATGCATTTAGACACAGTTATTGTCAGCCCTGACCGCCAGGAGGTAGCCATATGTCGTCAAACCGAAGCCTTGAACCTTCCGCTTTAAGCATCAACGACCTGCCCTGGCAGGTGAAATACAGCAATGACCGGTGCACCCTGTGCGGCCAGTGCACAGCCGTGTGCCCGGTGCAGGCCATCGAACTGACGGTGTTCAGAAAACGGACCCTGAAAACCAGTATCCGCAGACAGGCGGAACAGGTCACGAATCAGGATGTGTTTTACGGGATCTGGCAGAGAACCGATGTGGCCCATGCCTGTATCGGGTGTGCCATGTGCACCCTGGTGTGCCCCAATGATGCCATTCATCCCCAGAAAAATCCCGGGCTGGACCGGATGAAATTCCATATCAATCAGCAGGGCGTGCCCCGCCGCCGGGGGGGGCGCCGTAACGCGGCCGGCTCCATTCTGGACCGGATCAAGTTCACCCGGATCTCCATGCTCACGGACCCGGCCCTGGATGCCGGGCGCCATGAATTTGAGATGCGGACCCTGCTCGGCCGGGTGCTTTCTCCCAGGGAAAACATGAAGCGATTGCGGGAAAAAGGATGGATTCCGCCGGTACGGGAAATCTATCCGTTAATTATCGGCGGCATGTCCTTTGGGGCCCTGTCCCCCACCATGTGGGAGGGGCTGCAGATGGGGGTGGCGTATCTGAACGAAGAGATGAACATGCCGGTGCGCATGTGCACGGGCGAAGGCGGATGCCCGCCACGGCTGCTGCGGTCCCGGTTTCTCAAGTATGTGATTCTTCAGATTGCCTCGGGTTATTTCGGGTGGGACGAAATCATCCATGCCATCCCGCATATGAAGGAAGACCCCTGCGCCATCGAGATCAAGTACGGCCAGGGTGCCAAACCAGGGGACGGGGGCTTGTTGATGTGGCACAAGGTCAACAAGCTGATCGCCGCCATTCGCGGGGTTCCCCAGGGCGTCAGCCTGCCCAGCCCCCCCACCCACCAGACCCAGTACTCCATCGAGGAGTCCGTGGCCAAGATGATTTTGTCCATGTCCATGGCCTGGGGGTTCCGGGTGCCGGTGTATCCAAAGATCTCAGCATCCTCCACCTCCCTGGCGGTGCTCAACAACCTGACCCGCAACGATTATGCCTCGGGCCTGGCCATTGACGGCGAGGATGGGGGCACGGGCGCGGCCTATAGTGTTTCCATGGACCATATGGGGCACCCTATTGCCAGCTGTATCAGAGACAATTACCTGAACCTGATCAAGATCGGCAAGCAGAACGAAATTCCGATTTTTGCCGGCGGCGGTATCGGCAAGAACGGCAACCTGGCCGCCAATGCCGCGGCCCTGATCATGCTGGGTGCCTCCGGGATCCAGATCGGCAAATATGTGATGCAGGCCGCAGCCGGGTGCGTGGGCACGGAAGAGGACCGGTGCAACGTGTGCAACGTGGGCATCTGTCCCAAGGGCATCACTTCCCAGGACCCCCGGATTTACCGGCGTCTGGATCCGGAAGATGTGGCAAGGCGGGTCGTGGACCTGTTTGTGTCCTTTGACACGGAACTCAAAAAGATCGTGGCGCCTCTGGGACGGTCTACCTCTCTGCCCATCGGCATGTCCGACGCTTTGGGCATCGATGATGTTGCCGCGGCCCAGAGACTGAGCATCAAGTATGTAGTGTAAGGAATTAAACATCATGACACACGACGACTTTATCTATATTCCCGGCAGAAGAGAAGAAAAACGCATCCCCTCCAGGGTTCTGGAGGAGATCATTCATCAGCAGATCCGCGGGGGCCACCGGAATCTGGAGATCGAGGCATTCGGGCAGCACGGCATCGGCGGACGGCTGTGGGACGCGGGCACGGATGCGGTGAATATCCGGATCATCGGGCATTCCGGTCAGCGGACCGGGTCCCTGGGAAACGCCAACACCTGTATCGAAATCCTGGGACCGGCCTCGGACGATCTGGGGTGGCTCAATGCCGGCGCCCGGATTGTGGTCCACGGTCATGCGTCCAACGGTGTGATGAACGGCGCGGCCCAGGGACAGGTGTTTGTGGGCGGCAGCATCGGGGCAAGGGGCATGACCATGACCAAGCACAACCCCCGGTTCGATCCTCCTGAACTGTGGGTGACGGGCACGGCCGGGGATTATTTCGGCGAATTCATGGCCGGCGGGATTGCCGTGGTGTGCGGCCACGGCAGTCAGCCAGGCGATCAGGTCCTGGGGTACCGGCCCCTGGTGGGCATGGTGGGCGGTAAGGTTTTTGTCCGGGGAAATGCCCAGGGATTCAGTAAAAAAGATGCCAAGCAGGTTGCACTGACCGATGACGACTGGCAGTGGCTGGAAACCGGGCTGGAACGGTTTTTGAAAAAAGTCGGCCGTATGGATCTGCTGGCCGCTCTGGCCGTCCGGCCCGAGTGGATGCTGCTCACTGCCAAATCCCCCCATGAAAAGGCGGACAGCCCGAACCGGCTGGATATGTCCAGTTTCAGAAGACAGGTCTGGGACCGGGAACTGGGCGCCGGCGGGCTCATCGGAGACCTTCAGGAGACGATGCCGGGCACAATACCGGTCATCACCAAAGGGGACCTGCGCCGGTATATACCGGTATGGGAACAGGGAAAATACCTTTCCCCGTGCCAGGCAGCGTGTCCCACCGGCATTCCGGTTCAGGACCGCTGGTATATGGTGAGGGCCGACAACGTGGATGAAGCCGTTGCCATGGGCCTGACCCACACCCCGTTTCCGGCCACGGTGTGCGGATACCTGTGTCCCAGCCCCTGCATGGTGGCCTGCACCCGGCACCAGGAAGGCATGACCCCGGTGAATGTCCGGGATCTGGGCCGGGCCGGAGAACAGGTGCCTTTGCCGGAACCGGACGACGCCACCGGCAGAAAAATGGCGGTGATCGGTGCCGGTCCCGGGGGGTTGTCTGCAGCCTGGCATCTGACCCTCAAAGGTCATGCCGTGACTGTGTTCGACACGGGTTCGGACATCGGCGGCAAGATCGCTTCAGTGATACCGGGGTCCCGGATTCCCGAACAGACCCTGAAAACCGAACTGGACCGGATCAAGGCACTGATTCCCGATATCCGGCTGGAACAGTCCATTGATGCCGACACGTTTGCCAAAATCAGGGAGGAATATGATTTCACTATTGTGGCGGCCGGAGCCAAAAAACCGCGGCGTCTGCCGGTGCCCGGCATCGAGCGGGCCGTCTTTGCCAATGCGTTTCTTTCACAGGCCAAGGCCGGAAATGCCGGGCCCGGCAGACAGGTGGTGATCATCGGTGCGGGCAATGTGGGATGTGATGTGGCGACCGAGGCCCACCGCCTGGGCGCCAGAGAGATTACCCTCATCGACGTTCAGCGGCCGGCGGCATTCGGCAGGGAACTCGATGATGCAAAAAAATGCGGGGCAAAATTCCAATGGCCCGTGTTTACCAGAAAAATCACCGAACAGGGGGTGATGCTTGAAACCGGGGATCTGCTGCCGGCAGATACCGTGGTGGTGGCCATCGGCGATGTGCCGGACCTGGATTTCATCCAATCCCATCTGGCGGTGGACAACGGATTTGTGACCGTGGACCGGATCAACCGGACCTCAGACCCGAAAGTGTTTGCCATTGGCGATGTGGTGGCCCCGGGATTGATCACCGATGCCATCGGTGCGGGAAAGCGCACGGCCCGGGTCATTCATCAGATCGCTTCGGGAAACGATGTCCAGGAGACAGCACCGCAGCCGGTGGTGGACAAATCCCGGATTCATCTGGCCTATTATGACCCTGTTAACGTGCCCGCGGATCTGGCCGCCTGCGGAGATGCCTGCGCCTCCTGCGGAAAATGCCGGGACTGCGGCATCTGTGTGGCCATCTGCCCGGAAGGCGCCATTGAGCGAAACGATCTGGAAAATGACGGGTTCGAATACCGGGTGGATGCCGATAAATGTATCGGGTGCGGGTTCTGCAAAGGGGCGTGTCCCTGCGGCATCTGGGATTTGATCCCCAACACGCCCCTGTAAGCGGGCATTGGGATTTTTCCTTGACGCCACCCTTTTTTTATTCGTATAAAAACAAGGTGAATAAAAAAGGGGATGCACAGTGAAACAGGGATGGTTATGTATTCTGGGATGCGTGGGAGTGATCTGCGTTTTATGGATGGAAGGGATGACCGGCCGGGCCGGTGCGGCGCAGACGCCGGGCCGGGTGTTGAAATTCGCTGTTCACACCAGCAACCTGGGCAGCCTGGACCCCCACATTCTTAGAGGCTCCCAGGATTACACCTATGCGGACCTGATGTTCAACTGCCTGATCCGGTATGCGCCCGGGGATATCTCCCAACTGGAACCGGATATCGCAGAATCCATTCCTGAGTTCAAGCTTGAGAACGGACGTCAGATCTGGACGGTTCATCTGAAAAAAGGGGTTTTGTTTCATTCCGGACCGGATCATCCCGCCTATGAACTGACTGCAGATGACGTGATTTATTCTTTCAAGAAACTGGCGGATCCGGATTTCAGCAGCATGGCCGGAGAATATGCCGGCATGACCTTTGTAAAGCACGATGACCATACCCTGGAGATCATTCTGGAAAAACCGGTGTCTCCCCTGTTTTTTTTACCGAAAATCGCCAATCTTCGGGGCGGATACATTTTGAGTGAAAAAGCGATCCGGTCCGGCGGGTATGATGCATTCCTCGCCCACCCCGTGGGCACGGGCCCGTTCATGTTTCACCGGTATGTGCCGGGGGAAAAATGCGAACTGAAAGCCCATGCCGGGTATTTTCGGGGAACCCCGAAACTGGCGGGTGTGGAAATGCATTTTATCCCGGACAATGACATCCGGGAGGCGGCCTTTGTCAATGGTGAAATGGATCTGATTCTCGGGGTGGGGGAACCCGGCTGGATCGAACGTATGGAAAAGACCCCCGCCAGCGTAGTCGATGTGTTCGGCCCGGGATTCACCGGCCTGTTTCATTTCAATACGTCCATTCCTCCCCTGGACGATATCCGGGTGAGGCAGGCCATTGCCCATGCCCTGGACAGAAATGACTTTATAAAGGCGTCCAGCCCCAGGCTGGTAGTGCCTGTGCAGGCGCCCATGAGCGCAAATTTTATGCCCGGAGGCCTGACCAACGAAAAAGTCACCGCCCTGGGACTGAATTTCGAAAAAGACCTTGAAAAGGCTGGAAAACTGCTGGCCGAAGCCGGGTTTCCGGACGGATTTTCCATGACCCTGTATGGATCGGAAAAACGGCTGTTCAGAACGGGGTATGAAATTTTGCAGCGGTCGTTGAAAGAGATCGGCATTGTCGTGGATTTAAAGATTGTTCCCCATTCCGGGTATCATCAGATGATCCGGGACAACCGCAATGCCATGGTTCTGTATTTTACGCTCCGGCCCAATGCAGATACGTATCTGCGGGGATTTTTTCATTCCGATGCCATTGTCACAAGCGGCAAAACGGCATATACCAATTTTTCACATTGTACATCCGTGGACCAATTGCTGGACAAGGCACTGGTGGAGATGGATCCCAAAAATCAGATCCGGTTGTGGGAGCAGGCCCAGATAAAAATTCTGCATGAACTCTGGGTATATCCGCTGCTGGATATCAAGTATTGTGTCATCCGTAAATCCGATCTTGATTATGGCCATGATCTGTTCAATACCCTGGCGGGATATCCACAATTTGATGAACGCACGGCATTTGTCTCGCCGTGAAGGGCCGCAAATGAGTCGTTATCTTGAATCTGCGGTCTGTTTGCGGGATATTTTACAAGGACCTGTTTTATGAAACAAACCCGGATTACGGAAAAACTCATGTATGTGGAACCAGACTCCATGGCCCGCTTCTCCTCTTGTGCCGGCCTGATGGTCCATTCAAAAAAAACAATTTTTATCGACATGAATTTAGGGGAATCAGACGCCCGGATCCTTCTTTCGCAAATATCCCCGGATGCGGCGGTGATCACGCATTTTCATCTGGATCACAGTGTCTGGACTCATTGGGCGGAAACAGACGGCGTACCGGTATATGTTCCGGCAAAGGAAGCCGCGTTTCTCAGCAGCCTGGATCATGTGGTCGCCCACACGGCCGGCCCGCTGGGATATGGGGAGCAATGGCGTGCGTTTGCAGAAAATACCCTGGGATTCCGGGCGCTGAGCCATTTTTTTTCCTATGATGAAGATACCGTTTTTCTCGAGTTCGTACCGGAAATGGTGGTGATGGCAACCCCGGGTCATTCACCGGGCCATACCTCATTTTATTTTCCGGATGACCGGATTCTGTTTTCCGGAGATCTGGGACTGGACCGGTTCGGGCCGTGGTATGGGTGGCAAAACTGCGATATCCGGGATCTGGTTGCCTCTCTTCTCCGGTTGGACGGCATGAAGATCGATCTGGTGCTGTCCAGTCATGGCGGCATGATCCAAAAGGGAATACCCGACCTGTTCACAGCAAAAATCAAGGATGTGCTCCGGCGGGAACACCGCATTCAACAACAGTTGTCCGCCGGCAAATCCGAGGCGGAAATCATTGAGAACGGGGTGTTCTATCCTCATAAGAAAAAAGTGCCGCCGCCTTTGAAATCGTTTCTGACCATGTGGGATGCTGTCATGTTTCAGCACCATAAAGATCTTCTGGCAGACGGTGGGCTGGCCGCATTTTTTCCTGAACTGTCGGAAATCGCCGTTCCCCGTCAGTAATCAAATCCTTCCTTGACCAGAGACCGGCCCGGTATCATGGTCTGGGTGCGCTTGATTCCCTCGATTTTCCGGATCTGCTGATCCAGGAACTCGGCAATGGTTTCCGCATCCGAAGTGAGAAAATCCCGCTGAAGCACCACCTTTACCAGCAGATCGATACTGCCGTGAACCGTATGGACCTCACGGACCTCCTCCAGTGCAAACAACCGGTCCGACAGGGTGGTTTCTGTGGTGGCATCGGTGTCAATGAGAATAAACGCGGTGATGGTCCGTTTCATTTCCGGGTATTCCGGGGTTTGTTTTTCCAGCATGGCGGTTCTGAAACCGGCCATGGTTTTGGGAATCAGCCGGTCGATACCGATGCCGTAACGCCGGTTGGTGCTCGAATCCCAGTGGTGATAGGCAATATAGGTATACAGGTCGGCAAGGGTTCTGTCCGGAAAGTACTTGAGCAGGCCGCCGTTTTTGATGATCGTGGTCAAGGGCAGGTAAATGGTATGGTACCAGTCCTTGGCGGCCCGGGTGAAATCGCAGTCTTTTCCGGACTGGGATGTCAGGTAATCCTGATGCGTTTGAATCTGCTGTTCCAGGTAGTTGTATTTCCCCACCTCAGTGAGATCGATGTCCCGGGAAAGGCCGGTTTTTTCCAGAAACTTCTTTTTTTCCAGATACAGCAGGTTCTCCATGGTGTTTCTGGCAGACAAAAGCTCCACCACCCTGGCCTTGATTTCCGTCCATCCCAGTTCCTTGGCCGCCGCCACCCGGTGGTTGCCGTCCAGGACATAATACTGGTTGCGGATCTGGTAAAGTCTGACCGGCGGTATGGCTCTGCCCTGGCGCATGGCTTGTTTGATGTCGGAGAATCGCTGGGTGGACAGATGTTTTTTGGGCCGGAAACGGGAATCGAAATCCGCATATTTGCCTACACTGCCGATGATTTTTTCCAGGGCAATGGTCTGAATGCCGTGATCGATGAACTGCACATCCTCTTCCTGGGCCTGCTGTTCATGAAACGAATCCACGTGGTTGACGTCCTTTTGCCGGGCAGAATCGGAAGAAAACAGGTATTTGAAAAAATTTTTCATGGATCAGGCCTCTATCAGGGTAAATCCGCAGGTGTTGATCACCTGCGTGTGATTGATATGGGAGATTCTGTCGGAATGGGTATCAAATTCCCGGTGGATATGTCCATGGATAAAATAATCGGGCCGGTATTTTCTTATCAAGGTGTTGAAACAGTCGAATCCCCGGTGACACAGATCTTCTCTGTCATGGACATGACGGGGCGGGGCATGGGTGATGATCATGTGAATCGGTTTTTTGCGCCATAACGCCAGCCACAGGGAAAAAATCTGTTTTTTCATCATGGCTTCGGTATACTGGTTGGCACCGCCGTTGTACCACATGGAGCCTTCCAGTCCCAGAATATTGAACTTGTTGAATGTCACGATGCGGCGATGAATATTTTCACATCCCACCGGATTGGTGAGGGTATACCGGATATCATGGTTGCCTTTGACATAAAACAGGGGCCGGTCAAGCCGGTCCCGCAGAAAAGACAGAAATTCCGGGTCCAGATCACCGCAGGAGAGGATCAGGTCCACCGGTTCCAGGGTTCTGGTTTCCACCAGGCGGGTCAGGGATTTATCAACGAAATCAGATACTGCCAGAATTTTCAGACCAAAGGGTTTCCGCGATGAACGGGAAAGGCCAGTGGGGGTCAGCTGCTTTTTCATGAAATAATAACAGGTTCCGGTTACAGGGTGAATGGTAAACAACGCGATTATCATATGATATATTGTTTCAAATATCCAGATCCATAAAATATTGCTTGCCATTTAATTTGGTTATGCTAAGTATTAGGCTTGATTCAAAAAAGGTTGTTACCATACCTTTAACAGGCTTTATCCGATTATCTTCACTATCGGAGATGATCAGAGCCGAAACCTAATTTTCAGGAGGAAAAAGATGAAAAAATTGTTCGTATCCCTGTTTGCACTGGCATTTGTCCTTGTTTCCGCGCCGGCGTTCAGTGCCGACATCGAGCTGGCCAAAAAATCAACCCTTGAATCCATTGTCAAGGCCGGGGAAATCCGGATTGGATTTGAATCCGGTTACCTTCCATTTGAAATGACCAACACCAAGGGGCAATACATCGGATTTGACATTGACATGGGAAAACA
>JAABTO010000226.1 GCA_011389835.1 Desulfotignum sp.
CAGCTGTCCCGCACCGAGGAAAAAGAAGTGATCGGCGTCATTGAAATCGTACGGGACATCTCTGATGACTATCAGCAGGTCTTCAGGCTTCAGGGAATGATTGTGGCTTCCTGTGCCGGTGTCATGGCACTTTTGTTCATCGTGTTGCGGTTTGTGGTGAAACACGGGGAAAGAATCATCGAACAGCGGGCTGAAGAGCGGCTTCGTCTGGAAGAAAAACTCCGAAAAGCCGAACATCTGTCCGCCATCGGGGAAATGACCGCAGGTGTTTCCCATGAAATCAGAAATCCTCTGGGAATTATCAAAAGCTCGGCCCAGCTGATGAAAAAGAAAATGGATAAACTGGAAGTAAACTCCACCATCCCGGACATTATCATTGAAGAATCCCGGCGGCTCAATAATATTATCACCGATTTTCTGGATTTTGCCAGACCCAGGCAGCCGGACTTGCGCCCCTGCGACATTAATGAAATCATAAATAAAAACCTGTCCTTTCTGGAGCCCCAGATCCGGGATCAGGAAATCGTCATCCACAAGGCATTCAACGATCATCTGCCTGTTGTATCCGCTGATCCGGACATGCTGTACCAGGCGTTTCTCAACATTCTGCTCAACTGCTTTCAGGCAGTGGGAAAAAGCGGTTCCGTCAGCATCGTAACTGATCATGACATCCAAACCGTGTCAGTATCATTTGCAGACAACGGGCCGGGGATTGATGAAGATACCCTTGAAAAAATCTGGACCCCGTTTTTCACCACCAAGGATACCGGTACCGGTCTGGGCCTGGGTATTGTGAAAAATATCATCGAAGCACACAACGGCTTTATCCGCATATCCAACGGCAAACCGTCCGGTGCCGTGGTTGACATTGTTCTGCCGATTTAGGAGAATCCCCTTTATGGAAACCATATTGATTGTCGATGATGAAAAACATTACCGCCTCATTTTAAGCGAAGTGCTTCAGGAAGAAGGATACGACTCGTTCACCGCTGGCAGCGGTATGGAAGCTTTGGATATTCTGAAATCCCAGATCATCGATCTGGTGCTGACCGATGTCAAGATGCCGGGCATGACCGGCATCGATCTTCTGGAAAACATCAAGGAGATCAATCCGGACCTGCCGGTCATCATCATGACCGCTTTCGGCAGCGTCGAAAAAGCGGTGGAAGCTATGCACAAAGGGGCTTATACGTTTATCCTCAAACCATTTGAAAATGAAGCCCTGATCGCTCAAATCGCCAAATCCATCTCCATGTACCGGATCGTTCAGGAAAACGCCCGCTTGAGGGATGCGGTCCAGTCAAGGTTCCAGTTCGACAATATCATTGGTAAAAGCAAACCCATGCAGAAGCTGTATGACATCATCCGGAAAGTGGCCCCTACCAATGCCGCTGTTCTGATTGAAGGGGAAAGCGGTACCGGCAAGGAACTGGTGGCACAATCCATTCACTACAACAGCCGGCGCAAGGATCATCCGCTGGTGGCGGTCAATTGTGCGGCATTTGCGGAATCATTGCTGGAAAGCGAACTGTTCGGTCATGAAAAAGGGGCGTTCACCGGCGCCTCCACATTGAAAAAAGGACGGTTTGAGCTGGCGGACAAAGGGACCCTGTTTCTGGATGAAATCGGAGAACTGTCCATGCCGCTTCAGGTAAAGCTGTTGCGGGTGCTCCAGGAAAAAACCATTGAACGGGTGGGCGGAACCACCCCGATTCCGGTGGACTTTCGTCTCATTGCCGCCACCAACAAAACCCTTGAAGACGAAGTGGCGGAAAACAAGTTCCGGGAGGACCTGTATTATCGACTGAATGTGGTCAAAGCCGTGATCCCGCCCTTGCGGGACCGTCAGGAAGACGTTCCATTGCTCATCAACCATTTTATCGAAAAATTCACCAGAGAAGCCGGAGCTGACAGCCGGGTGACAGGCATCAGCAAAGAAGCGGCCCGGATCCTGTGCGATCATGCATGGAACGGCAATGTCCGGGAACTGGAAAATGTGATCGAACGGTCGGTGATCCTTGCCGCCGGTGACATCATCACCCCGGCAGATCTGCCCCCCCGAATCCGTCAGGCACCGGCCAACACCGTGGACCTGGAGGGGATTCCGGAAGGCGTGGGGCTGGTGGAAACCCTTGCAGCCGTTGAAAAACGAATGATCATCCGGGCCATGACACTGTCTGGAAATGTGCAGACCCGGGCGGCACAGATTCTGGGCATCGGAAAAAGCGGCCTGAACCAGAAATTGAAAAAATACAACCTGGACAAGGAACTCAACATCGACTGAAACCGATACGGACATTTCCGCCGCTGTCGGGAATTCAGTGGTTCTGTTTCACCTGTTTACTGAACCGTAACCGGTTGGCTCACCATGCTCTGGGCCAGATCCGCATAAATGGAATTACCATGTTCCTGAGCGATCAGGTCAACCATTTTCCGGGTTCCGGAACCATCTTCACGGGCTTCATAAATTTTTGCCAGTATAAACCGGGCTTCATCCCTGAGCAGATCTGATCCCCCGGTTTCGATCTGCATAAAATAGGATTCCGCCTGATCCAGATCATTTTTAGCCAAATGAACATGTCCCAGCGATGACAGAAGAAAATTGCGCAGACCCGCCTGGTCTCCGAACACTTCCAATGCTTTTTCAAACCATTTTTCCGCTTCATCGAACTGACCGGCTTCCATGCAGATGCCGGCAAACCGTATAAGCGCCATCCGCCCGGCATCCGTATTGCTGTAGTCCGCAAGCACGGTCCGAAAATCATCCTTTACGGCCTGATATGCCGCTTGAGGATTATCTGAAAGGGTGCGGTACTGAACCACTGCCTGGGCGACCCGGTCGGAAGCGATATTTTCAGACCGTTTAAAACTGGTGAAGACACCGGCGAAAACCAGCCCCACCACCACCACGGCCCCTGCTGCATAGAGCAACTGTTTTTTGTAGGTTCCGGCAAAAGCCATTGCTTTGAACAGATTTCTCTGCAAGGGATCCATTTGCCGCAACTCTTTTTTTCGTTCATTGGATACGCGCTGTGTTGCCATAAATTGTCACCTGTTTCTTGAAAAATAAAACAACCGTTTTCATTACCAGACCAGGGTGTGGTAAATCCATCCCTTTTCCCCGTCCGCGTGCTCGATGTGTATCCAGTCGCCCTGACGCTTGATCACCCTGAACGGCACCCCCTTTTCAACCGTGAACAATATACGGCTGTCAGTCGATGGTTCCGAACGGACATTGCAGTTGGTTTTATGGGTGATCACCCCTTCCACACTGGTCAGCAGCGAGTCATGAATCCAGGCCAGGTCCCCTTCGAAATCCTTGATCTTGACCCAGGAGCCTTTTTTTTCCACCACAATGAACGGGTGGTATTTTTCCACCTGCCACAGGACATCATAACCGGTACCCGGACCGGACCGCATATTGGCAATACTGACTTTGACCGTCAATTTTTCAGCAGCGGACACATTTTCCGGCCCCGGACAAACCCAGGCCATGAGAATGATCATACATGTGCACATCCATCGAACAATGATTTGTCTATCTGCCATTGTTTTCCTCCATTTCCATATCATCCCCGCAGAAACATGCCTGTCTGATATACCAGAAAAGACAGGGTCCATGCAACCAGGGTGGTATAAATTACATTAAAACAGGCCCATTTCAAAGAAGTTTCCTTATAAATGGTGACCACGGTGGCAAAACAGGGCACATACAACAGGACAAACACCATCATGGCCAGTGCGGACTGCGGGGTCATGCCCGATTGCTTTAACGCCGTGGTCAATGACTGGCTTTCCATATCCCCTGCACCGTAAAGAACCCCCATGGTGCTCACCACCACTTCTTTGGCCACAAACCCTGTCACCAGTGCTACTCCGCCCTGCCAGGCAATGCCCAGGGGCTTGAACAGCGGTTCCAGAAAATGACCCAGCTGTCCGATATAGGATTTGGAGACCCGTTCCTGTTCTTTCTCTGTTTGAATTTTTTTGAGTTGTGCCGCAAGTTCCTGCTGCAGAATCAATTTTTCATCCGCTTCCGCAGCTGTCATGTGTTGAGAGAACCGTGCCTGAACACCCGCCTGCAACGCAGTGTAGTCCTGCGAATAATCAATGTTTCTGGGAAAACTGGACAACACCCAGATAATAATGGAACCCACCAGAATCACGCCGCCCATTTTACGCAGAAACATTTTGCTTCTATCCCACATATGGATCAGCAGACTTTTGAGCATGGGCATACGGTAGGGAGGCAGCTCCATGACAAAGGGCGCATCCGCTCCCTTGAAAAACAGGGTCCGCAAAATCCTTCCGGACACAATGGCAATGATGATACCCGCCGCATACAGCGCAAAAATCACGGTGCCAGCCTGATGGGCAAAAAAACTGCCCGCCAGGACAATATAAACCGGCAGCCGGGCGGAACAGGACATGAACGGGGTCATCAGAATGGTGAGAATCCGGTCCTTCTGGTGTTCCAGCGTCCGGGCCGCCATAATGGCCGGTACGCTGCAGCCGAATCCCATGAGCATGGGAATAAAGGATTTCCCATGAAGCCCGGCGGTATGCATGACCCGGTCCATTAGAAACGCGGCCCGTGCCATATACCCGGTGTCCTCGAACAGGGCGATGAAAAAAAACAGAATCAGAATATTGGGGAGAAATACAATCACCGCACCGATACCGGCAATCACACCATCTATGAGCATGGATTTCAACAAAGATGCCGGCAAAAGATGATCCAGCCATACTGTCAGACCTGTCACCCCGGTTTCGATCCAGGCCATGGGATACGCCCCTAAAGTGAACGTGGTCTGAAACATGACCCAGATGAAAAAAATAAACACCGGAATTCCCAGAAACCGGTCCGTCAAAACCAGGTCGATAGTCCGGGACATGTCAATCCGCTTTTTGGCGGTATTGGTCACGGTCTCCCTGAGGATGCCGGCAATCACCCCGTACCGGTCTTCGGTGAGCACGATTTCAAAGTCATCCTGAAAAAGGTCAAAAATCCGTTTCCGGCATTCTTCCGCCGTCTCGACCAGATGCGGCCCTTTTTCGGGAAACCGATCCATGATCCGCTGTTTTTCTATGGCATCCCCTTCCAGGAGCTTGA
>JAABTO010000227.1 GCA_011389835.1 Desulfotignum sp.
CGCGGTGCAATGACCAATCACTGGATCGATCTTAAAAATTCAGACTGTATTCTCATCATGGGCAGCAATGCAGCTGAAAATCATCCTGTTTCTTTTAAATATGTCGCTCAGGCCATGGAAAAAGGGGCCAAACTGATCAGCGTGGATCCCCGGTTTACAAGGACCTCCGCCAAAGCGGATATCTACACGGCCCTGAGATCCGGCACCGATATCGCTTTTTTAGGCGGCATGATCAAATATATTCTGGACAACAATCTGTACAATCTCGAATATACGGCTGAATACACCAATGCCGGCTTTATCGTGGGAAAAGACTTCGGGTTCAAGGACGGGCTGTTTTCCGGTTACAAGAAAAATGACAAAGGGCCGTCCCTGGGCAGCTATGACAAGTCCACCTGGGCCTTTGAAATGGACGCTGACGGTGTCCCGAAAATGGACCGTTCCCTGAAACATGACAGATGCGTGTTCCAGCTGATGAAAAAACACTATGACCGGTATGATCTGGAAACGGTTTCCAAAATCACCGGTACCTCGAAAGAGGATCTGGTCACTGTTTACAAAACCTACAGTGCCACCGGTAAAAAGGGTCAGGCCGGCACCATCATGTATGCCATGGGCTGGACCCAGCATACAGTGGGCACGCAGATCATCCGTACCATGGCCATGATTCAGCTGATGCTGGGAAACATGGGGGTTGCCGGCGGCGGCGTGAACGCGCTTCGCGGGGAGTCCAATGTCCAGGGTTCCACAGACCATTGCCTGCTGTGGCACATCTGGCCGGGATATCTGAAAACCCCTCGGTCCTCCAATGACAGCCTGGATGCCTACAACAAGGCGTTCACTCCCGTGAGCATGGATCCGTTGAGCGCCAACTGGTGGCAGAACTATCCCAAATACTCGGTGAGCCTGCTCAAGGCATTTTTTGGTGACGCCGCCTCAAAAGACAACCAGTTCGGGTACAACTGGCTGCCCAAAGTGGATGACGGGGAAGCGTATTCCTGGTTTGATCTGTTTGATGCCATGTACAAGGGTAATGTCAAGGGCTTTTTTGCCTGGGGACAGAATCCGGCCTGTTCAGGGTCCAACGCGTCCAAAATCAGGGAGGCTTTGGGCAGACTGGACTGGATGGTCAATACCAATATTTTTGACAATGAAACCGGTTCTTTCTGGAAAGGCCCGGGCATGGATCCATCCAAAATCGGTACGGAAGTGTTTATGCTGCCCGCAGCGGTTTCCGTGGAAAAAGAAGGGAGCATCACCAATTCCGGCCGCTGGATGCAGTGGCGGTATCAGGGACCCAAACCTCTTGGCAATGCACAGCCTGACGGCGATATTATCATGCAGCTGGGTCACAGAATCAAGGATCTGTACAAACAGTCCGGTGAGTTTGCCGACCCGATTCTCAATCTGAAATGGGATTATGAAACCCATGGGGAATTCGATTCCCACAAAGCGGCCAAAGCCATTAACGGGACGTTTACCCGGGATACCACCATCAAAGACAAGGTATACAAAAAGGGAACGCTTGTTCCGAGTTTTGCGTTTCTGCAGGATGACGGATCTACGGCTTCGGGTAACTGGCTTTACTGCAACTCGTATACTGAAAAAGGGAACATGGCCGCCCGCAGAAGCACCAAAGACGCGCCCAACAACATCGGTCTTTATCCCGAGTTTGCATGGTGCTGGCCGGTGAACCGGCGGATCATCTACAACCGGGCCTCCGTTGATCCCAAAGGACAGCCCTGGGATGAAAAAGACTGGGTCATCCGGTATGAGGGTGAGGTAGACGGCGGTAAATATGTGTCCGGCAAATGGGTGGGGGATGTACCGGACGGCGGCTGGTTTCCCATGCAGAACCCGGACGGCACCCGGCGCTCGGATACAAAACATCCGTTTATCATGCGCAAACACGGTCATGGCCAGCTGTTCGGGCCGGGCCGGGCTGACGGACCATTTCCTGAACATTATGAACCCCTGGAATGTCCGGTGGAGAAAAACTATCTGTCTTCCATCATGGTCAATCCCACGGCCGTGGTATACAGTACCAAGGCGGATTCGCATGCCACCTGCGATCCCCGGTTTCCGTTCGTGGGAACCACCTATCGGGTCAGCGAACACTGGCAGACCGGTCTGATGACCCGTCCCCAGGAATGGTTGATGGAACTGCAACCCAACATGTTCGTTGAAATGTCTGAAGAGCTGGCCAAGCTGCGGGGAATACAGAATGGCGAACGCGTCAGAGTTGCCAGCATGCGGGGAGCGCTTGAGGCCATCGCAGTGGTCACCAAACGGTTCAAGCCGTTCAAAATCGGGCCGGCCACGGTTCACCAGGTGGGTATTCCGTGGCATTACGGCTGGCGATGGCCGGAAACAGGCGCCGAGGAGACTGCCAATCTTCTGACACCTCCGGCAGGTGATCCCAATACCCGCATTCCTGAAACCAAGGCCTTTATGGTCAATGTGACAAAGCTTTAAGGAGGTGATCCGATCATGACAAAATCCATACTTATCGACACCACCCTGTGTTCGGCGTGCCGGGCCTGCCAGGTCGCCTGCAAGCAGTGGCATGATCTGCCCGCTGAAAAGACAACCAATATGGGTGGTTATCAGAACCCCCAAGACCTGAGTTATACCACTTACAAGCTGGTCCGTATGACGGAAGCCGTCATTGATAAACGGCTGCAGTGGCTGTTTTTTCCGGATCAGTGCCGTCATTGCCTGGATGCGCCCTGTCTGAGCATGGCTGTGGATGAAAGCGCCATTTATCAGGATGAGATGACAGGCGCGATTCTGTATACCCGAAACACCCGCCGTCTGGATCCGGAGGAGATTGCCATCTCCTGTCCTTATGACATTCCCAGAACCGGGAGTGACGGCACCATTGCCAAGTGCGACTTTTGCAACGACCGGGTCCATAACGGGCTGAAACCGGCCTGTGTGACCGCCTGTCCGACCGGTGCCATGCAGTTCGGGGATCGCAATGACATCCTTGAGATGGCTGACAAGCGGTTAGCCAAAGTCAGGAAAAAATTTCCTGATGCCAGCCTGCTGAACCCGGAACAAGTCAATGTGATATTTCTGGTGGCATTTGACCCGTATCTTTATGCGGATTATGCAGTGGCGGGAACCAGTCGCGGCGGTATCAGCCGGTCGGTGGCACTGCGTAAAATGGTGAAACCCTTTGCACGGATGATGCGTATCTGACCCAACCCGGTTTAATGTGTCATCTTCTGACCAAACCGCTGCCCGGAAAGCGATAGGCTTCCGGGCAGCACCATCCTTGAAGGAATACAAATGGCCGATATTGCACTTTTGGAAAAAAGCAGAGATCAGATTCTCAAAAAAAGGCCTGCCTATACCGATATTTTAAATTTTTATGTCCGTGTTTTCCAGGCCCAGGAAGAAATCAGGCGGCAGATTCGCATCGATCCCGTTTCCATCGATCCGTCACTGCTGGATAAAAAACTGGGTCATGATATGCCGTTGATCGATCCCGACCAGTTTGTCATGGATCAAAGCGCATCCGGCCGACTGCTCGAAACCCTGTGTGATATTGCCGAAAATCGGTCCGATGCGCTGTCCAAAGCAGCCGTTTCCTTGAAATCCGCGATGGCAAACTCCCGGATCAATACGGAAACGCTTTTTGATGCCGTGTTGGCCAGTGATGGTGAAACACTTTCCACTCTTTCTGGAACCATCGGCATCACTGCCGGGCATCTGATCATGTTTGCCTTTTTAAGCATGTCTCCTGTCATTGAAACAGGTGCCGGGCAATTGAGTGTGTATCTGAAAGACCGGTCCCATGACAAGGGGTATTGCCCTGTCTGCGGCAATTATCCGGATCTGTTTTTTCTCGATGACACGGGCAAACGTCATCTGAAATGCAGTTTTTGCAGCCATTGCTGGGAAGTGGGCCGGATGGGATGCGTCATTTGTGAAAACAACGACCCAGACACCCGGCAGTATTTTTTCAGCCCAGAAGAAAAAGAATACCGTGTGGATGTGTGTGAGGCATGCCGGAAATATATCAAAGGCGTGGATACCCGCCACCTGGACCGTGCGTTTTTTCCAAAACTGGAACTGGTTGCAACCATGCACCTGGACATCAAGGCCGGGGAAGCAGGTTACACCAGCCTGTCCGATTTCGATCCGATAAAGGAGGAAACCCTGTCATGAAATGGTCTGTCACGTGTCTGGTATTGATTTTCAGTTTTTTTATAAATACCATGGTTTCTGCCGGAGAGTTCAGCGATACGGACCTGTCATTTCATCTGCCGGTACCTGAGAATGCCGATGACCGGGCCTATCTGGGGCTGGCGGATGACCCGACTTTTACTCTGGGACAGATCAGGGCCGATATGGTGATTGTTCAGATTTTTTCCATGTACTGCCCCATCTGCCAGCGGGAGGCGCCAGATGTCAATGCCATGTACGAACGGGTGGCTGCCGATCCGAAGATGAGCGAACGAATCCGTTTTATCGGTATCGGCGCCGGTAATTCATCTTTTGAAGTCGATTTTTACAAAGACACCTACCAGGTGCCGTTTCCTTTGTTTTCAGACGATGACTTTGTCATTCATAAACAGCTCAAAGAGGTGGGAACCCCCCATTTTATCGGACTGCGTATCACTCCCGGCATCGGGAAAGGGTATACGGTGTTTTATTCCAGATCCGGAGAAATGGGGGATCCGGTCGCATTTATTGACCGGCTGGTTGCCTTGTCCGGGCTTGATTTTTAAATCGTCTCCAGAACCCTGTCCTGAATGGAGGTTGTCATGCAAGCAGTAAAAACGCTTTTTGTGGGAAGTCTGCTGGTTTTGTTTGGTGTCGGTCCGTTGTGGGCGTCCTCATCCGCATTCAATACGCTGTATGCCTATCCGGAACTCAAACCGGTGGACAGCGTGCTTCGCGTGACTGTGGGCCAGGCAGCACCGGATTTCTCCCTGCCTGCAGTATCCGGCAAACAGGTCAGACTGTCTGATTTTCAGGGGAAAAAGATGGTCATGCTCACCTTTATTCCCGCCGCATGGACCCCGGTTTGTTCAGATCAATGGCCGGGATACAATCTGGCAAAGCCGTTGTTTGATAAATTTGACACCACGGTGA
>JAABTO010000228.1 GCA_011389835.1 Desulfotignum sp.
CTCTTCCGATCTGTGCAGCATCATATCAAGGAACGAATTCTGGATGACATTGTTTTATAGCCATGACCCCGGATTTTGACTGGCGCACCAGCACCTGGGGTCATGGAAAGGGATCCGGCCCATTGTCGATTCCGCTATGAAACGATACGGTCTGTCATGACCGGTTAAAACACGGATTTGTCCGGCTGACCACCGAACCTGAACCCATGGTAAAAATAAAAAAATGTTTGACAAACAAGCGCCATTTATGATAATTTTGTTGGGTTTTTTGGCGACGTAGCTCAGTTGGTCAGAGCATGCGGCTCATATCCGCAGAGTCCGGGGTTCAAGTCCCTGCGTCGCTACCAGATATTACAATGCCCCCGTTCTTCGGGGGTTTTGTGTTTCTGGGGGTCGCCAACAGTGATTCTCGGCTCGAAATGGAAAACCTCCGGAAAGCTGTCCTCCAAAAAAAGCCTTGCTAAAACCAAATTTTGTACGATATTATGTACAAAATTCAATAAGAACGGGGGAGGCTTATGCAAAGATTGAAAATCAATCAAGATATTAAACCATTATCTGAGATCAGGACTGGAATAGCCAATTTCATCAAGCAGGTTCATGATACCAAACGACCTGTTATCATCACTCAGCATGGAAAAGGGGTTGCTGTCTTGCTGGATGTTCATGAATATGAATTGATGCAGGAGAAACTTGAGCTATTGTCCGATATCCAGACATCATTGATCCAAATTGAAAATGGCAATGGGGTTACACACGAAGAAGCCAAAAACAGTGTCCTTAGAAGGGTCCGAAAGTGAAAATCTTCTGGTCTCCTTTAGCCATCGAGAGAGCCTCTGAAATTGCGGAGTATATTGCTCAAGACAAACCTTCAGCCGCTGAAAACTGGATTGACACCATATTTTCCAAGATCGATAAGCTAATATCCTCTCCGGAAATTGGCAGAATCGTTCCTGAAATTAAAAACAATCAATTTCGTGAACTGATTTATGGCAACTACAGGATCATTTACCGTGTTGAGAAAAAGCAGATTTCGATTCTTACCATTCGTCATGGCATGCAGATACTGCCGATTGATGAAATTATGGCTTAACCCTGCTACTCACTCGGACTCGCAATGCCGGGACTCGATTCCTGGATCTCCCTTTCATGAAGCCCCATCAGGTAAAGCAACCCGTCCAGACCGGTGGTGGAGATGGCGCTGGCCGCTTTTTTTCTCACCACGGGTTTGGCGTTGAACGCCACACCTAAACCGGCGATGGAGATCATGGGCAGGTCATTGGCTCCGTCCCCCACGGCAATGGTCTGTTCGATGGACAGATTTTCCTTCTGGGCGATTTCCCGCAGCAGCCTGGCTTTTTTTTCGCCGTCCACGATCTCTCCTTTGACCCGGCCGGTGACCACGTCGTTTTCCATGTCCAGTTCATTGGCGTACATGTAGTCGAATCCCAGTTTTTCCTTGAGATATTCTCCCACAAAGGTGAACCCGCCGGACAGAATACCCAGCTTGTAGCCTAAGCGCTTGAGGGTGGCGGCAACCAGTTCCGCGCCCTCGGTCAGGGGCAGGGTCTGAAGGATGTGATCCAGATCGGCCCTTGTCAGCCCTTTGAGCAGTGCCACCCGCTGCCGGAAACTTTCCTTGAAATCCATTTCCCCCTGCATGGCGGACCGGGTGATGGCCTCGGCCCGGGGGCCGGCCCCGGCCATGGCTGCCAGTTCCACGATCACCTCGGACTGAATCAGGGTGGAATCCATGTCAAACACCACCAGTTTGCGGTTTTTCTGGTAGATATTGTCCACATGAAAGGAGATATCCACGCCGGTTTCCCGGGAGATGTCCATGAACTGGGCCCGCATGCTGCCGATACAATTCGGGGTGCCGGACACGGAAAACTGGATGCTGGCCCGGGGTCGGGACGGGGGGTGTTGAAGCGAAATCCGGCCGGTGAGCCGGGTGATGGAATCGATATTCAGGCCGTGACGGGCGCACACCGATGCCACCGCCGCGAGCTGCCTGGCACTGACGGCCTGTCCCAGGATGGTGATGATCCGGCGCTGTTTTCCCTTGGCATTGACCCAGTTTTCATAACCATCCGGGTCCACCGGCTTGATATCCACTTTCAAGCCCAGCTTGTATCCTTCAAACAGCATATCCTTGAACACCGCGGAAAAATCCTGTTTACAGGGAATGGCCGCCAGGATCCCCAGGGAAATATGCTCGTGAATGACCGACTGACCGATATCCAGCACCCGGACGTCATACCGGGCAAGAATGCCGGCAAAACAGGCGTTCAGCCCGGGACGGTCCCGTCCGGTGATATTAATGAGAACAATGTCTTTCATGGATCGTTTCCTTTCAGTCCATGTCCTGTACCATCTGACGCAGCGTCTCCCGGTCATTCAGGTCCGGATCATCCAGCACCTTTTCAAACAGGTGCTGTTTGATGCGGCCCACTTCCGGTCCCGGTCCCAGGTGCCGAAGGGCCATGATGTCTTTCCCGGAAATCGCCAGATCATCCGGGTGAAACGCGGTCTGCCGTGCCATTTCCCGGCGCACCTTTTCAACCCGGAGCCGGATATCCGCCAGGGTATAGGGGGATTTGGCCAGGTTGGCTTTTTTGTCTGCGATGCGCATTCTCATGAAATCCTCAAAACTTAAGCGGTGCTGCGCCAGCATGGCCAAAAGGCGCCGGATCGATTTGGGACGGGTTTTTTCAGCCAGCGGCCGCATGTGACACAGGACCAGGGCCAGGATATAGTCTTTTTCCTGAACGGAAAACCGCAGCCGGTCCAGATCCGCCGCAAGTGCATCGACCCGGGTTTCGTGGCCGTGAAACGTGATCCGGTTGTCTTTGATCCCCTGGGCATCCACCTTGCCGGCATCATGCAGATATCCGGCCAGCCGGAGCAGCGGCTGCCGGGCCGGCAGGGCATCCCCCACCAGCAGACAATGCTCGAAAACGGTTTCCCCGTGAAACGGGCCCCCATCCAGACCGTAACACCAGTCCAGGCTGGGCAGAATGCCGGCCAGCAGACCGGTGTCATGCAGGCAGTGAAAAAAAACCGACGGGGCCGGCAGGGCCATGGCCTTGATCAGTTCATTCCGGATGCGCTCTCCCGGAATCTTGCCGACCAGAGACCGCGCATGTGCCTGAACGGCTTTTCCGGCTGATTCAGACAGCCGGGCGGACAAGAGGGCTGAAAACCGGCACCCCCGGATCATGCGCACCGGATCTTCCATGATCCGGGCGGCCGGATCTCCTGTAAACCGGATGATCCGGTTCTCCAGGTCCGACCGGCCGTTGAACGGATCAATCAACCGATGGTCCAACGGGTCATATGCCATGGCATTGACGGTGAAATCCCGCATGGCCAGGTCATCTTCCGGAAACCGGCCGGATGGGGTGCGGCAGGGGGCCACCTCGATATCATTGACCAGGCAGACGGGAAACATGTTCCCCACAACACGGACATGCTGATCGGCAAACAGGGATTTCAGGGTGTCGACAGCGGCATCGGCCAGGATATCCACATCCTCCGGGCACCGGTCCAGGCACATGTCCCGCACGGCACCACCCACCACGAACGCGGCAATGCCTTTGTCACGCAGGCGATGCAGCAGATCCAGTACCGGTTCCGGTATGCTGGATGTCATCATTCTCCCCACCTGGGCATCAGTGTCTGGGCCACACCCAGGTGATCCAGGATCCGCGCCACCACGGTATCCACCAGCGCATCCAGGGTGTCCGGAAAACTGTAAAACGAGGGACTTGCCGGCAGGATCACGGCCCCGGCCCGGGTCAGACGGACCATATTTTCCAGATGAATCAGGTTCATGGGGGTTTCCCTGGGCACCAGAATCACGGGGCGCCGCTCCTTGAGCGTGACATCACAGGCCCGGGTGATCAGGTTGTCGGCATAACCGGCTGCCGCACCGGCCAGGGTTTTCATGGAACAGGGCACCACCACCATGCCGTGATGATGAAACGATCCAGAGGCCGGCGGGGCCGCAATCTGATCCTGGGAAAATACGGACAGGTTTTCCAGGTGCCCGGCCTGGACCCCGTATGACTTCAGAAAAGGGGAAAACCCGGTTTTTGGATCATATCCCATCTCATGGGCCAGCACTTTGACGCCGGCATTCGACAAGATGGCTGCCACGCCCATCTGCTGTTCAAGCAACGCCTTGATCAGGCGCACCCCGTAAACCACACCGGAAGCGCCGGTAACAGCCACCACAAACGTCCGGGATCGGGTCATGCAATCCCCCTGAAAACGGTTTGAATTAAAATACCGGCAAATAAAAGAACCGAGACCGCGGAATTGACATGAAAAAACGCCACATCGATACGCGACAGATCATCCGGTCTGACCAGGCGGTGTTCGAAAACGATCAACACAGCGATCACCGCCCAGAAAACAAGGAAGACGGCATGCATGTCAAAGTAGACATGCACCCCCAGCAGAAATGCCAGAAACACCCCATGAAACAGGGTCGACACCTGCATGGCCCGGTCCGGTCCCAGGCGCACCGGCAGGGAAAACAACCCCTGTTCCCGGTCAAAATCGATGTCCTGACAGGCGTAAAGGATATCAAACCCGGCGATATAGAACCAGAGCGCAGCCGCCAGCATGACAATCCCCCAGTTGAGCGTTCCGGTGAGCGCCACCCATGCCCCTATCGGGGCCAGGGAAATGACAAATCCCAGCACCAGATGACAGTATGCAGTGAACCGTTTGGTATAGGAATAGAAAAACAGCAGCCCCAGCACCGGAATGGACAACCAGAAACACAATGGCGACAACAGGGCCGCAGCCCCCACAAACACCAGAGAAGACACACCCACAAATACCAGGGCCTGCAACCGGGTCAACACCCCGCTGGGGATCTCCCGGACAGCCGTCCGGGGGTTTTTCCCGTCAATGTCCGCATCCACGATCCGGTTGAACCCCATGGCTGCGGATCTTGCCCCCACCATGGCCGTCAGAATCAGAAACAGTTCCCACACAGACGGAACATGGATCTGCCAGGCCAGCACCACAGCGGACAATGCAAACGGCAGCGCGAACACGGTATGGGAAAACTTGATC
>JAABTO010000229.1 GCA_011389835.1 Desulfotignum sp.
GGCCAGTTCAAAGGCCAGGGCGGTCTCATGGTCGCAGTTCAGTCCAAAACCGGTCAGGATCAGTGCTTTCACCTGTGTCATATCATCTCTCCAAACAGTTGATTAAACGCCTTTTCCAGATCGGCGCAGGACAGATCCACCATCGAATCCCCCCCCTTTCCCTTGATCTTCAAACGGTCGTGGGTATCGGTGACTGTTCCCACACACGTTACTGCCATGCCTTTGCACAGTTTTTCAAACACAGCCCCCTGAGCTTCGGGCACCGTCAAAATGAACCGACCGGCAGATTCGGAAAAAAGCAGTATCTCATCGGAAAGCGATGCCGAGGCACACGGGACCTGTGACAGATCAATCTCCAGGCCCAAACCGCCGGCCATGGTCAAAAGCGCCAGGTGAATCCCCAGCCCGCCCCGTCCCACAGCATGGCAGGATGCGGGCATCTCCAGGTTCACCGCTTTTTCCACGGCCCGGTACAGCACTTTGCTGGCATCAAAATTCACCCTGGGCACATTCATGCCGGTCTGTCCGAACAGGTCATAATATTCCGATGCCCCCAGTTCGTTTCCCGTGATGCCGGCCACATAGACCCGGTCCCCGGATGCCTTGGGCGCCAGGGTCTGGCAGCGCAGCACATCGTTTACCACCGAGGTGGCGGAAAACTGCACGGTTTCCAGGGCCGACACCTTGATGCGTTCGCCGAACGCGCCTTCCAGGTGGCCGTCCACATACATGGAATCCTTGCCCGACAACAACGGGATCCCATAGGCCATGCAGGCATCCTTGAGGGCCCGGCAGGCCCGCACCAGCTGGGCCGCCTTGAATCTGCCGTCCGGGTTGGTTTTTTTGCCATACCCGATATCGGGCCAGCAGAAATTGTCCACCCCGCCGATATGATCCATGGTGCCGCCCACGGCAATGAGCCGCCGTACCGCCTCGTCAATGGTGCAGGTCATCATGTGATAGGCATCGATTTTTGAATACCAGGGCAACAGCGTCTGGGAAAACGCCAGCCCTCTGGGGCTGGTGAGCACCGGCCGGGTCACGGATGCATCCGACGGAATGTTGTGGTTCACTCCCACCAGGGGTTTGATCACGGAACCGCCCTGGACCTCATGGTCATACTGCCGAATGATCCACTCCTTGGAACAGATATTGGGCCGGGCCAGCAACGTGGTCAACAGCTGGTTGAAATCCTTGGGACGCCTGATCACCGGCTCGCACAGGCCCCGGGCCTCGGGCGGCAGCCATACCGCATCAAATTCCCAGGCGGGAAACCCTTTGTCCAAAAGATCCATGTCCACATAGGCACAGGTTTTTCCCTGAAAGGTGATGTGCAGCTTGCCGGTATCGGTGTACTTACCGATGACCGTGCTTTCAACGGCGTGCTGCCGGGACAGGTCCATGAACCGGTCCAGATCTTTGGGATCGATGGCGATGGTCATGCGCTCCTGGGATTCCGATACCCATATCTCCCACATGTCCAGACCCGGATACTTGAGGGGCACCTTGTCCAGATGCACGACACATCCGTTGGAAATCATGGCGGATTCTCCGATGGAAGAAGACAGCCCTCCCCCGCCGTTGTCGGTGATAAACCGGATCAATCCTTCATCCCGGCATTCCAAAAGAAAATCATGCATCTTTTTCTGTGTATAGGGGTCTCCGATCTGGACATGGCCGGCCGGGGTATTTTCCGAATAACTTTCCGACGAGGCGGTCACCCCGTGGATGCCGTCCTTGCCCACCCGGCCCCCGCTCATGATGATCAGATCGCCCGGCGAGGTTTTCTTTTCATGGCTGGGCCGGCCTGCCACCTGTTGGGGCATGATACCCAGGGCGGTCACAAACACCAGGCTCTTGCCCATATATCCGGGATCAAACAGGGTCTGACCGAACGTGGTGGGCACCCCGCTCTTGTTGCCCCCGTCCCTGACCCCCTCGATGATCCCGTCCAGGAGCCGTCTGGGATGCAGCGGCGGTTTCAACGGCCCATCATACCGGACATCCCCCACACAGAACCCGAAGCTGCCCATGAACAGTTTGGAACCCAGGCCCGTGCCCATGGGATCCCGGTACACCCCCACGATCCCGGTGATGGCCCCGCCGTAGGCTTCCATATTGGACGGCGAGTTGTGGGTTTCTCCGGTGATCACATAGTTGTTGTCCGCATCGAAACGGCCGATGCCGGCATTGTCCCAGAGCACGGACACCACCCACTTTTTTTTCTCTTTCAACGCCAGGGTGGGCTCCTGAATATAGGTCTTGAACAATGACTGTTCAACCGCCTCTTCCCCGGTCAGGATATCCCTGTACCTGAAAATACCTCTGAACGTATTATGATTACAGTGGTCGCTTCTGGCCTGGGAAATATATTCCAGCTCTATATCCGTGGGACCGGTCAACCCCATTTTCCTGCGCTCGGCCGTCACCCCGGGGTCCAGAAAATACTGCCGGATCACGGGAATATCCCTGGCATTCAATGCCAGGTTCCGCTGGTCGCTGATCCGTGCCAGGGTCTGATCGGAATCGATGTCAATAAAATCAAATGTGGGCGTATGATCCAGAATCACCCGGGCCGGTTTGACATCCACCCCTTTTTCACGGTGCCACTCTGTTCTTGAAAAAATTTTGAACTGCTGGATAATGGGGTTGGACAGCAGTTCTTTGGCCAGGGTCTCCATCTGGGACCGGGTCAGGGATTCTCCTGTCAGGCAGTACCGCTTCGAGGTGTAGATGCCTTCATCCGGGCCGAATGATTTTCCAAACAGGTCTTCAATGGCTTCCATGGCCGTCGCCCCTGGATTGTCCTTGACCCCGGGCCGGTACCCGATCCAGATACACCAGTCAAAAGAAATATCCAGAGGGGACAACGAAGACATCTGTGTGACCGGGTTGGTGAAAATCTCGTTCCGGACCCGTTCCAGTTCAGCGGTTTTCAGATCGGAATCAATGGTCAGCAAATGAATGGTTCTGCCCGACTGAATCTGAATCCCGAAATAGGATGCCGCTTTCTTGATGAGCGATGATGCTTCGGCATCCCGCAAAGAGGGTTTCAATGCAATTTCGATACAGGCAATCATGTTATCCACCATTGAGAATTCTTAAAATGTCATTGTAAAAAACAAACACCATCAATACGACCAGAAGTGCGGCACCGAACTGGGTCATCTTTTCTCTCAATCTGTCACTGACCTGTTTTCCGGTGACGGCTTCGATGCCGAAAAACACCAGATGCCCCCCGTCCAGGACCGGAATGGGAAACAGGTTGATGATACCGAGATTGACAGACAGCAGCGCGATAAACCACACAAAATTCACAGCGCCGGCTTTGGCCTGTTCCCCGGCCATCTGGGCGATCATGATGGGTCCTCCCAGGTTGTCTGCGGAAATGCTGCCCGAGATCATCTTGCCCACCGACACAATGGTCAGTTTCACCAGACCATACGTATCGGCAAAGGAGCGGCCCAAGGCCTGAAAGGGATTCAAGGATTCATGAAACACCTCCCCCGTGCCCCGGATACCGATGACATGCCGGTCTACGGGTTCGCCGAACACATTGGCGGTCTCCTGTTTTTCAGGAACCAGAGTAAACCGGAGGTTTTGCCCGTCCCGGCTCACACCCATGTTTAGGGACTGACCGTTCGAGCTGCTGATGATCCGGGAAACATCTTCAAAAGACCGGATATTCTGACCATCCACCACCGTGATCACATCCCCGGGCAAAAGTCCAGCCTGCTGGGCCGGGGAGTCATCCAACACTTCTCCGATCACCGGCTTTGGCAGATAGAGCCCGGAAAACTGATACAGCACATAAAAAATGAAAATCGCCAGAAAAAAATTGAACGCGGGTCCGGCTGCGACAATCAGGCTTTTCTGATACAATGGTTTGTTGGAAAATGCGATGGCCTGCTCTTCGGGAAGCAAAGCTTTGCCCGGTTCTTCCCCCACCATTTTCACATATCCCCCTAAAGGGATGGCTGAGACGCAGTATTCGGTCCGGCCTTTGACTTTTTTGAATATTTTGGGTCCGAATCCCAGGGAGAACACATCCACGCCGACCTTAAAAAACCGGGCCGCCAGAAAATGACCCAGCTCGTGAATAAACACCAGAACACCGATAACAACAATGAATGCGACAACGGAATGACCCACGTGTACCTCTCTATTTAATAAGGGAGCCGGCTGTTTTTCTGGCCCATTGATCAGCTTCAATAATACCTGAAAGATCGGGATTGTCAATGCAGGTATGGGCGTCCATGGTGGTGGCGACCAGGGTGAAGATATCGGAAAACCGGATACGGCGGTCCAGAAATGCCTGAACCGCCACTTCGTTGGCCGCATTCATCACTGCGGGCATTGTTCCGCGGGATTCACAGGCTTTTCTGGCAAACTCAAGAGATGGAAACCGCCGGGTATCCGGCGCGTGGAACGTCAGGGACCGAATCTGTTCAAAATCCGGTAATGCCAGGCCCAGGTTCAGGCGATCCGGAAAAGACAACGCAAAAGAGATGGCCTGTTTCATGTCCGGCACCCCCATCTGGGCCATGACCGATCCGTCGGCAAATCCCACCATGGAATGAACAATGCTCTGGGGATGAATCAGCACCTGGATCGCTTCAGGGGGCATGCCGAACAAATGGACCGCTTCGATGAGTTCCAGCCCCTTGTTCATGAGCGTTGCCGAATCAATCGTGATTTTGTCCCCCATGGACCAGTTGGGATGATTCAGGGCATCTTCCCTGGTAATATCGGCAAAATCAGTTCCAGGGGTGTTTCTGAAGGGGCCGCCCGATGCGGTGAGAAACAGCTGTGTCACATCTTTGGTTTGATTGCCCAGCATGCATTGAAACATGGCGGAATGTTCACTGTCCACCGGCAGCACGGCCACGTTTTTCTCTTTGGCCCTGGCCATGACAATGTCTCCGGCCATCACCAGGGTTTCCTTGTTGGCCAGGGCAATATCTTTTCCGGCATCAATGGCTGACAGGGCCGGTGCCAGTCCGGCGGCGCCCACCATGGCCAGCACCACGGTATCCACCCCGTTCCAGGCAGCGGCGGCTTTATACCCGTCAGGCCCGAACAAAATAC
>JAABTO010000230.1 GCA_011389835.1 Desulfotignum sp.
CCTGCAACGTTACCAGTTTTTCGTGGCATTGCCGAAACTATACTCGCCCGCCACATTAAAACGGACAATAATCATGTAAATCATATGAATGAATTTTGTAAACGGCACCGCCATCAACAGGAGTTCGCCAGATAAAATATGAAAAGAGATCAAGAGTTTATAATTCGAAAACACCTGGTGATATGCAAGATATCCAGTGACAAAGGGTGCTGCTGCAATGCCTAAAAACAAATAATCCGCATAGCTTGTAATCATTTTTACCCGGTCAAGAAAAAGCCTTCGGAATAAAAAAATCAAGATGCAGAAAATAACAATCCCGGTTAAAAAATCAGACACATTTTCAGGTAACGAAACCATGCTGACACCAAAGGCATTGTCCAGCAATATATTGTGACCCAGCACAAATACAGGCACACCGATAAGAAGGACATGGAAAATTGTTGTAACAATCGTCATGAAAGGATTAACCCCTGCAATGGAAAGCTTTAACCATACCATCCAGTCCTTTTTATCCGGACCCTTTTTGAACCAGCCCGTCTTAACCCGATCCACCTTTAAATTGCTGACCGTTTGACTATGGATAATATTACCCGGTCCGGGTTCAAGCTTCTGTACCGGCTGTTCTTTGAGCAAAGACATAAACCGCAGCACCTGAAAAACCACACCACAGAAAAATATGACAAAAGAGAGCCACACCATGGGGCCTCTGATAAAATCATACATAAATGTCCAGGAAAAAATATGTGATAATGCCATAATTATGTTACCTCTATCCTCAGGCGAGATACCTTTTCTCATAAGGTTCCTGGATAATCGTTCGGGGGGATTGGTTCTGCCATTCCATATGTGGGCGAACTTTTAAAATATCATCCAGACGATCCTGATCCTTGAGCCGTTTGTAGATATCAAGCCAGGCACAGGGGATTTCATTACTGATTTCACAATTGTCTCCATTGGTCCCGCCGCAGGGTCCGTTGAAAAGCCCTTTGGCGCATCTTGTCACAGGACAGATGCCACCCGTATACCCCAAAACGCAATGACCACAGGCACGGCATTTTTCTTCGTACATGCCCAGATCCTTATCAACACCAATTGAAACCGTATTCACAACCGGATGTACAGGTATCTTTGAAAACCGCTGGGCCATGTGCTGCACACCGGCACCACACGCCATGGAAACAATGCAGTCATATTCAATCACTTTGTTGTCAAGCTCCTTTAAAAAGGATTCATTACATTGGCGCTCAACCGTATACCCGTCAATCTGCTTCTGGATCCCCGCTTTTTTCAAATGAACCTTAAGCTCTGCGTTTAATGCATTCACTTCTTTTTGCCCCCCCACAAGGCAAACTGAAACGCATCCGCCACATCCCACATTTAAAATTTTTTCATACCCGTCAATGGCATCAAGAATTTCCTGAACGGGTTTTCTTTCTGCTTTAACCACTTCCTGCCTCCACGTTTTGTAATATCATCTGATCCCAATGCCGGGACCATTCCTTATAAGATCATTGCATTGTTAAAATAAACAATCAGCGCTCAATCATTTATCAAGAATATGGCACTCTCCGCAAAGGGTTGGTCCGGTCGGTTCTGAAGTCAGACTGTAATTATTATGGCACCCCATACATTGATAATGAAAGGCCTGGGTCCTGTCGATTTCAGACTCGGAATCATGACACGACGCACATAAAATATCCGGATTGCCCTCAAAAAGATCAGCGTCATCCAGAACATTTTCTCCATTTTCCATCACATGATGGCAATCCAGACAGTCAAAGTCAAACATATGAAACTCATGGTCAAACAACACAGGGCCACGATGTTTTCCCCCGCTAAACTCAAGTTCATCATAAGCATACGCACCCGACACAAAAAACACACAGGCAATTGCCACGACAATTTTTTTCATAGCCGTTCTTCTTCATTCAGTATTAATAAAAAATTTGTTACTTTATAATTTTTCGCACCTTAATGCAAGTCATTCGAGCCGCTCAAATCCACGACCTGATATTTCCTCCTTATTCCATGCCATAAATATTAAAAAATGGCAGTGGCAATGTCCGGGCAGTTCCGGGTCCATGGCAAGCACACAGGCCAGGCGTTTGCGCTCTCAGCACGTCGAGGGCCTGGCAGCCAGTTGAGCGTTGACTTGTGGACTCCTTTGCGTTATTTTGGAATTCATGACTGCAAGAAATCACAGACACAACTTGCGGCGGCGCGGCGGCTGTGATCGTGTGTATTTAAACCCTTGGTGCTGAGAATGCTTTTTACAAACCCGCGCGGACCGCTGCCTTTCAGTCAAGGAGAATAACCGCATGCTATTCAGATGGAATAATCCCGCCTTTCAGGCGCTTGTTATCGCTGCGGCCGCCCTCGTGCTCGGTTTTATCCTTTACAAGATCGTTTCTTACATCCTCCTGCGCTGGCTGAAAAAACTTTCTTTTATCAGCTTCAAGGTCAACCTCCACCTGCTGCAGCCGTCCTTGATTTCCCTTATTCCGGCTTTTTGCCTGCGTTCAGCTTTGCCGTTCATGGATTTACCCGAGGGACCGCATGCCGTACTGTCCAATATGGTGACTTTGTGGCTGATCGCGTCTTTCGGGTGGCTGGCCATCACGTTTGTTCATCTGATCCGCGATATCATTACCGGGCAGTACGACATCACGATCAGCGATAACCTGCGGGCCCGGAGCATCCATACCCAGATCCGCGTGATCGAAAATATAATCAAAACGCTCATTGTCCTGGTAACAATTTCTTTGATGCTGATCACTTTTGAACCTGTGCGCCAGGTCGGGGTGAGTCTGATCGCTTCCGCCGGCATCATGGGTATTGTCATGGGCTTTGCCGCGCAAAAAACGCTGGGGAATTTTATCGCCGGTATTCAGCTCGCTTTTACCCAGCCGATCCGGGTGGACGATGTACTGGTCGTTGAAGGCGAATGGGGAAGAGTTGAAGAAATCACGCTGACCTACGTAGTGCTCCGTATCTGGGACCTGCGCCGGCTTATTCTGCCTATTTCGTATTTCATCGACCAGCCCTTTCAGAATTGGACCCGCGTTTCAGCCGATATTCTGGGGTCGGTCTTTATTTACGCAGACTACACCGTACCCATAGAAGACCTGCGGCAGGAACTCACCCGCATCCTTGAAAACAATGACCGATGGGACAAGAAAGTCAATGTGCTGCAGGTCACGAATGCCACCGAGCACACGGTGGAAATCCGCGCTTTGATGAGCGCCAAAGATTCGTCAACCGCCTGGGACCTGCGCTGTGAAGTAAGGGAAAAGCTGATCCTGTTTCTCCAGGAAAAACTTCCGGGCCATTTGCCGCGCAGCCGCGTGGTTCTGGAACCGGAAGGCAGAAAATCCGCGTTGGAACCGATACCTCTATCATAACATCACTCATGGGAATGATCATGGGGTTCGGCATCGTGGTTGGGATGCTCGTGATCATGCACCAGGCGGTGGGCATGGTCATGGGTTTTTGTGCCCCCGGGGTGGGTGTGCACGAACCGGTGGGGATGATCATGCAGATGCTCATGCGGGTGGGCGTGCACGGTGCTGCCGTGGCGGTGGGGATGATCATGGATGTGCAGGTGGGGATGGCGGTGTTCATGTTCATGCTGCAGCTGCCGGATGGCTGTGGCCGTGCGCTGGCGATAGGAAAATGACAGGCCGTTGAAGCGGCACAGTTGGTCATCCTGCATGAAAACCGGCGTGGGCAGATCCCTGATGACCCGGCCCTGGTGCATCACCAGGGTGCGGTGGGTCAGTTTTTCAATAAAAAACAGGTCATGGCTGACCAGCAGGAGCGTTTTGTCAAAGGTTCCCAGAATGGCCATGAGCTGTTCTTCTCCCCGGGGGTCCAGTCCGGCAGTGGGCTCATCCAGGATAAGCAGGTCCGGGTCCATGGCAAGGACACAGCCTAAAGCCAGGCGTTTGCGCTCCCCGCCCGACAGGTGCAGGGGCACCCGGTTTTCAAATCCGGCCAGACCCACCCGGGCCAGGGCATCTGCGGCCCGGTGCCGGCACTCATCCGTTGCAAGCCCCAGCCGGCGCAGGCCGAACAGCATCTCTTCCTTTACACTGGCACAGAACAGCTGGTCGGCACAATCCTGAAACACCAGCCCGGCCCGGCGCCACAAATCTTTGTGCTGTTTTTTGGTCACCCGGGTTCCTTTGAAAAACAGGTCGCCACTGCCCTGGCGCAGTCCGCACAGGCAGGCCAGCAGGGTAGATTTCCCAGCCCCGTTTTCCCCCACCACGGCCGTCTTTTCCCCTTCGTGGATATGAAGAAACAAATCCTGGAGCCCGGGGGTCCCGTCCGGGTAGACATACCCGTAGTTTTCCATGCAGACCAGGGGCGGAAAGGCTGAATGAGTGTCCTGGATTCCGGCGCATTCACATGAGGGGGCGGAGCCGGTTCCATTTTCTTCATGGACAGCTGTCCCATTGGCCGGGATGGTCAGGCGGAAGGAAAAATCCAGGCCGTGGTCCCGCAGGGAATCCCGCCGGGAAACCAGTTCGCGCAGGGGATCGTGGTGGTGAATGCTTCCCTGGTGAAGCACCACGGCTGTTTCGCACAGTTCGTACAGAAAAATCAGGTCGTGGGAAATGCAGATCAGGGTGCCCTCAAACCCTTTGAGCAGGTCCAGAAACACGGCCTCCTGTCCCGGATCCAGGTTGGCCGTGGGTTCGTCCAGTATCAGCACCTCAGGCTGCATGGCAAGGATGCCGGCCAAGGCGGCCCGCTTTTTCTGGCCGAAACTCAGGTTATGGGGCTCCTTGTAAGCCAGATGCGACATATTGACCTGGTGCAGGGCCTGTCCGGCACAAAAGGCTGCGGATTCCCGGGATTTTCCCTGATTGCGGGGACCGAATGCCACATCCTCCAAGACCGTGTGTCCAAACAACTGGTCATCCGGATCCTGGAACAGCACCCCCATGTTCAGGCGGGTTTCGTCCAGATGGTCTCCGGTCAATGCCCTGCCTTTAAAGGATACGGTTCCCTGTGCCGGTGCCAGCAGCCCGCTGAGCAGCTTGATCA
>JAABTO010000231.1 GCA_011389835.1 Desulfotignum sp.
TGGAAAAAGACCCGGACTCCCTGGCGCCCCGCATCGGGATCATCTATCAGAACCCGGCGGAATCGGTCAGCCACCGGCTCACCGTGTTCGAGATCGTGGCGGAACCGCTGCGGATTCACAAAACCGTGACCGATGAGGCAGCATTGAAAGACCGGGTATGTGCTGCTTTGTCTGATGTCCGGCTGTCCACTTCCCCGGAATTTCTGAAACGCTATCCCCATGAGTTGAACATGGGGGCGATTCAGCGGGTCTGCCTGGCCCGGGCCCTGGTGCATGAACCGGATCTGCTCATTGCCGACGAGCCCACCAGCGCCCTGGATCCCAGTGTTCAGGCCAAGGTGCTCAAGATGCTGTTGGCCCTTCAGATCGAAAAAGGGTTGACCCTGTTGTTTGTGACCCATAATATCGGACTGGCACGAAAGGTGGCGGACCGCATCGGGGTGATGGCAGGCGGCCGGATTATTGAATCCGGTCCGGCAGCCCGGATCATCCATCATCCGGAACATGACTACACCCGGACCCTGATCCGCAGTGCCCGGGGAGTGAATCCGTCCCGGCCGGCCGTGTCTTCACCCCTGTGAAGCGGTGGAAACGTTTATAAAGCAAGGAGACCCCATGGATATCCTGTTTCATCCCATCGGAACCATTCACACCCCCTACACCATCCAGGCGGATGTGCCCCATCAGCCGGATTCGGAAGCGGCCGGGGAATTCTACATCCAGCTGAACCCGGAGCTGGTAGACGGGCTCTACCGGCTGGACACGTTCAACTATATCCAGGTGTTTTTTTTCCTGGACCGGCCGGACAAACCCGTAACCCTGCATGTCCGGCCCCCCAGCGGCGGCGGCATGGAGGTGGGGCTGTTTGCCAGCCGCTCCCCCCGCAGGCCCAACCCCATCGGACTGAGCACGGTTCGCCTTCTGGGAATTTCGGGCAACCGCCTGGATATTTCCGGCATTGACGTGCTGGACAACACCCCGCTGCTGGATCTCAAACCCCATTTCAAGGGACTGGATTTAAAGGATGACGCCAATGACGGCTGGAGGAGTCAAACATGATCAATGTCAATGAGGCCTCAATCCGGGCTATCGATCATTTGAAAAAATTGTATCCGGACCATGACTTGGGAGAAATCCTGTTCGAAGAAGCCGAAATTACCGATGATGACCGGTTCTGGATCGTGGTGCTCAGTTATAAAAGCCCGATTTCATCGGGCGGCGTCGGCAAATCCATGTTTGTGGGGGACCGGGGGTACAAGGTGTTCAAACTGCTGGCGGAAACCGGGGAGATCCGGTCGGTCAAGAACCTGAGCATCAAATAACGGTTTGCTGTAACGGGTTGCAACCAATCAGAAGGGATTTGCGGGATCTGTTTCATCTGGTTGAAATTTCGGACAATACCTGTTAAAAGAAAATCTTTGGAATTTTAACAGGAAACGAGTCTCATGCATTATGACGGAATGATCATACGGCCCCCCAGCGAGGCGGACAGCATCCTGCTTCAGGTCACCCTGGGGTGCTCCCACAACAAGTGTACCTTTTGCGGCAGCTTCCGGGACAAGCGGTTCACCATCAAGAAAGATGATGTCATTTTTCAGGACATCGAGTATGCCCGGGCCCATTTTCCCCGGCACAAGCGGCTGTTCATCTGTGACGGAGATGCCATGATCGTGCCCATGCGGCGGCTGGTGCCCATTCTGGAGCGGATCCGGGACCGGCTTCCCTGGGTGGAACGGGTGGGCGTGTATGCCAACACCAAGGGCATCAGCATGAAAACCGATGAAGAACTGGCGCAACTCGCATCTTTGGGAGTGGGCATCGCCTATATGGGCCTGGAATCCGGGGATGACCAGGTGCTGGCCGATATTCGAAAAGGTGCTACCTCAGACAAGATGATCCGCATGGGAAAACGGGTGAAACAGGCGGGCATCAAACTGTCGGTCACCGTGCTGGTGGGCCTGGCCGGAAAAGAACGCTCCCTGATTCATGCCAAAGAGACCGGCCGGGTCCTGTCTGAAATCGATCCCGATTATGTGGGGGCCTTAAGCCTGATGCTGATTCCCGGCACGGAACTGCATGCCGATCATGAGGCCGGCCGGTTCGAATTGCCGTCCGCCGAGGAGATGCTGGCGGAACTGGGCCAGATGATCGCTTCCACCCATCTGACGGAAGGGCTTTTTCATGCCAACCACGCCTCCAATTACCTGCCCATCCGGGCCCGGCTTCCCCGGGACAAAGAGAGAACCCTGGATCAGATCGCTCAGGCATTGAGCGGAAAAATCAAACTTAAACCCGAATTCATGAGAGCCCTGTAACACAGGCCGCTATCTTTATACATATCAGGAGAACACATTATGGTCGATGCCACGGAAAATCTGGATCAATTGACGGTCAATACCCTTCGAACCCTTTGCATGGATGCGGTGCAGAAAGCCAATTCCGGCCATCCCGGCGCACCCATGGGCCTGGCACCGGCCGCCTATGTGCTGTTCAAAAAGTGTTTGAAACACAATCCCAAAAACCCGGCCTGGATTGACCGGGACCGGTTCGTACTTTCCGGCGGACATGTCTCTTCACTGCTGTACAGCCTGTTGTACCTGTTCGGGTACGGGCTGACCCTGGATGATCTGAAAAATTTCCGGCAATGGGGTTCCCGGACACCCGGGCACCCGGAATACGGAGAGACCCCGGGTGTGGAAACCACCACCGGTCCCCTGGGTCAGGGAATCGCCAACGCCGTGGGCATGGCCATTGCCGAATCCCACCTGGCGGCCCGGTTCAACAAAACAGACAAGACGGTCATCGATCACCATACCTTCTGCATGTGCGGGGACGGGGACCTCATGGAAGGGGTGGCCATGGAAGCGGTGTCTTTGGCCGGTCACCTGGGCCTGGGCAAACTCATCCTGATTTATGATGACAACCAGATCACCATTGAAGGGGCCACAGACATCGCGTTCACGGAACATGTGGCTGATAAATTTTCGGCCATGAACTGGCATGTAACGGAAGTGGAAAACGGCAATGACCTGGATGCCATTGAAGCCGCGATTCAGGCCGGTAAACAGGAACAGGACCGGCCTTCTTTGATCAAGATCCGGACCCATATCGCCTACGGCAGCCCCAATAAACAGGACACGGCCGATGCCCATGGGGCCCCCCTGGGGGAAGAGGAAATCCGGCTGACCAAGAAATTCTACGGCATGCCTGAAGACCCGTCTTTTTATGTGCCGGAACCGGTGACAGCCCTGGCTGACCAAGCCGTCACAGACGGAGAAAATGCGGAAAAAGCATGGCAGGACGTATTTTTGTCCTACAAGGAAGCGTATCCCAAAGAGGCAGGCCTTTTTGTGGACGCTGTGAGCGGGTTTCTGACCAAGGACTGGGACAGGGAGATTCCGGAATTTTCCGTATCTGATGATCCGGTGGCCACCCGGGCTGCTTCAGGCAAGGTGCTCAACGCCATTGCCCCGAACCTCCCGTCGCTGATGGGCGGGTCCGCCGACCTGGCCCCGTCCAACAAAACCTATCTGAACGGTGCCGCCGAATTTCAGAAAAACAGCCGGGACGGCCGCAACATCCGGTTCGGGGTCCGGGAGCATGCCATGGGTGCCATTCTGTCCGGCATGTACCTGCATTCCGGGGTCCGGCCCTATGGAGGCACGTTTCTGGTGTTTGCCGATTACATGCGTCCGGCCATCCGCCTGGCCGCATTGATGAAACTGCCGGTCATTTACGTGTTCACCCATGACAGCGTGGCCGTGGGCGAAGACGGCCCCACCCACCAGCCCGTGGAACACCTGGCGGCTCTGCGGGCCATTCCCGGGCTTCATGTGGTGCGGCCGGCCGATGCCAATGAAACCGCCCTGGCCTGGAAACAGGCCCTGACCACCACCAATGCACCCACCGCCCTGATACTGAGCCGGCAGAAACTGCCCATCCTGGATGTGTCAAAACGGAACGGGGAGTTCCAGTACGGGGCCTATACCATTCGGGACAAGGGCAATGACGCAGACCTGATCCTTATCGCCACGGGGTCGGAAGTTCACATCAGCCTGAAGGCGGCAGAGCAGCTGGAATCGGTACATGGCATCAAAACGTCCGTGGTGTCCATGCCGTCCTGGGAATGGTTTGACAATGCCCCGGCACCTTACCGGGACCGGATTCTGCCTTCCAGTGTGCCCCGCCGTCTGGCCGTGGAAGCCGGCATTGCCATGGGATGGGACAAATATGTGGGGCAAAACGGGGCCGTGGTCAGCATCGAACGGTTCGGTGCATCAGCGCCGGGCGGAGAGGTTTTGAAAAATCTGGGGATTTGTGTGGATAATGTGGTGAAACAGGCCCTGGCCCTGGTCAGGAAGTGATAATACAGGAGGCGCGGCATGATCATTTCTGTAAAGACCGGCAGCCGGACCCAGATGATCGATATCACGGATCAGGTCCGCCGGGCGGTGAAAGATTTTGGGGTACGGGACGGTTTGGTGCATATTTTTTCCATGCACACCACCGGCGCGGTCACCATCAATGAGAATGCAGACCCGGCCGTGCCAAAGGACATCCTGAACACCATCAACAAGATCGTGCCCTGGGATGACCGGTACACGCACATGGAGGGCAATTCCGCGGCCCACATCAAGGTCAGCCTGTTCGGGCCGTCCGAGATGGTGGCCCTGGAAGACGGGTCCCTGGTTCTGGGCACCTGGCAGTCCATTTTTTTCTGCGAGTTTGACGGTCCCCGGCAGCGGAAAGTCAATGTGACTGTGCTGCCGGCAGACAGATAAGGAATTTCCCATGAAACTGATCTGGCTGCTCACGGCACTGGTGGCCGGGATGATGGCCCCGGTCCAGGCCGGGTTCAACGGGAAAATGGGCCGGGCTATCGGGGACCCGGTGTATGCGGCCCTGATCTCATTTTTCGTGGGCACTTTGGGACTGCTGGCATATGGCCTGTTGCTGCGAATGGATTTTACCGCTGTCCGCCAGGCGGCCGGCATCGAGTGGTGGGTGTGGCTGG
>JAABTO010000232.1 GCA_011389835.1 Desulfotignum sp.
AGATGATGGCCCGCTGGATTTTGACCGGAGATCCGCAGGTGGATATCACCGGGTTCAACATGGCCCGGCTGCACACGTTTCAGAACAACCCGGAATACCGGCGGCACCGGACGGTGGAATCTCTGGGCATGGTATACCAGTGCCACTATCCCTACCAGTCCATGAAAACCGCCCGGGGGGCCAAGATATCAGCCATTTACGAGCGGCTGAAAGCAACAGGTGCATATTTCAGGGATGTCAGCGGCTGGGAGGGAGCGGACTGGTTTGCCCCGGCCGGGCACAGGGCGGTGATTGAAACGCATTCCTGGGGCCGGGAATCCTGGTTTTCATGCTGGGAAGCGGAGCACCGGGCCGCCCGGGAAAACGTGGTGCTCATGGACATGTCGTTCATGCCCAAATTCCTGGTCCAGGGAAAAGACAGCGGCAAGGTCCTCGATTATATCTGCGCCAATGCCGTAAACGGCCCGGCCGGCCGGATCACCTATACCACGTGCCTGAACAAAGAAGGTCAGCTGATGGCGGATCTGACCGTCACCAAACTCGCGTCTGACCGGTTTTTCGTCGTGGTGACCGATACCATCCACCGCCATGCATTGACCTGGATTCAGCGGCACATCCCCGAAGACGCCCATGCCTTTGTCACGGACATGACCTCAGCGTATGCCCAGGTGAATGTCCAGGGACCCCGGTCAAGGGAGCTGCTGCAGTCGGTCACGGACACGGATCTGTCCAATGACCGGTTTCCCTTCCGGCATGCCCAGGAGATCGCCGTCGGATACGGCCGGGTGCTGTGCGTGCGCATCACCTATGTGGGAGAGCTGGGGTATGAACTGTATATCCCCACGGAACAGGCCGTGCATGTGTATGATATCCTCGTGAAAGCGGGAAAGGCGTTTGACCTCACCCATGCCGGGTTAAAGGCCCTGGGCAGCCTGCGCCTGGAAAAGGGATACCGGGATTACGGCCATGACATGGACAACACGGATGACCCTTACGAAGCCGGCCTGGGGTTCACAATCCGGCTGGACAAGCCAGGGGATTTCATTGGAAAGGCGGCGTGTGCCGCCAGAAAAGCGGCCGGGCCGTTGAAGCGGCGGCTGGCCCAGGTGCTGGTCAAAGATCCAGTCCCCCTGCTGTATCACGCCGAGGTGATTTACAGAAACACAAAGCCGATCGGATATGTCAGGTCCGGTTCCTACGGACACACCCTGGGCGGGGCCGTGGGGTTGTTCATGATCGAGGCGGATGAGCCTGTGGATGAAACATTTGTGAAAAACGGGACGTGGGAGATTGACATCGCCGGAAAAAACTATCCGGCAGCTGTTTCTCTGACCCCGCTGTATGATCCGGAAATGAGAAAAATCAAATAAATGCCGGCCGGGGAAAGGCGCATATCATTCTTCACCTGCCTGATCTGACAACCGGGTTTTCAGCAGCAGCGATATGAAAAACCAGGTCAGGCCCAGAACCTGAAGGACCAGTACCATGAAGAGAGCCGCCTGATATCCGGCCGGATCGTATCGGCCGGGCAATGGGGAATCCCATTGGTTGATCACTGCGCCCATGGCCCATTGCAGGGCAAATCCACTCAGAAAGACCAGCAGGTTGATGCCGGTGGTGACCCGGCCGGACAGTCGGGAGGGAAAGCTGAGGGTCAAAGCGGTATAGGATAGAATGCCGGCGGTGCCGAAAAAACCGAACAGTCCCATCATCAGCTGGGGCGGGACCGGCGCACCAAAGGCCATGGCCCCCAGCACCGCAATAAATACCGCCATGCCGGCCACAGCCGTATACAGGACTGGAAATCCTTTTTTGGCCAGTGTTTCCGTGATAAATCCCAGAATAATGAATCCAGCGATCATGGTCACGGCAGAGATGGACAGGCAGGCAGCGGCTTCTGCCCGGTCCAGGACGGCCACATCCCTCAGCCAGGGACCGGCCCACAATCCCTGAACCGCCATGAACCCGGCCTGGGACAGCATGGTCAATGGCGCGATCCGCCAGAAAGTGAGACTTCTGAATACCTGAAACACCCCCTGAATCTGCCTGGAAAACCTCTCAGGTACGGGTTTTCGGGTCGATTCCGGTACTATCGTGAACACGGTCACCGCCATCAGGACACACAGCACCCCTAAGCCCAGGAACACCCCCCGCCAGTCCGTGAATCTCAGGGCCAGGTCCGCCGGTGCGAACGCCGCCAGGACCCCCAGTCCCCCGGCGGCCATCTGAAACCCGTTGATCCGGGGCAGCATGGGGCCGGGAAACCAGATCACATAGGATTTGAATGCCGCCATCAGACAGGCGGACACGCCGAACCCGATCAATGCCCGCCCGATGATCAGGCCGGCCAGGGTGGTGGACATTGCGAAAACAATCGCACCGGCCGCCGCAAACATCAGCAGCACCGCTTCCACCACCCGGGGACCGAACCGGTCCAGCAGAATGCCCAAAGGCAGCTGAAACGCGGCAAAAGTAATGAGATAGGTGGCGGTGAGCAGTCCCAGCTGGGCTGGATCCACCCCTGTATCTGCGGCCAGGTCCGGGGCGATCACCGCATTGACCACCCGGAACAGGTAGGACAGAAAATACCCCCCGGCAAAGGGGAGAAACACCCGGAACAGGAGGGGGAGGGGTACCCGGGGAACGGTTTGATTGAATCCTGTTTCAGCGCGTTTGCTGATTCTGGTCATGGTACCCCTGTTCTCCCGGTTCCCGTGTCCGGGTGTGGTTTGACTGGATCAGATGATTTTGTCCACGGTCTCCATGGACAGGTTGAACAATTTTTCATTAAACCGGGATTTCAACGCAAATACAAGCATATCTTTGTTGAGCACGATTTCATGTTTGGCCAGTACGGCCAGAGATGCCAACGCCCAGTCGGTCTTCTTGATTTTCATGGACTTGAAGTCGATCTCCTCCACCTGTGCCGGTGTGTCTGGAATGGCCACACTGGCTTCCTTGAGCACATAGGTGTCCGGGGACAGGGTGGCAAAAATTTTCTGTCTTCTGGCCACACCTTCATCACTCAAGGCCAGCACCACGGTGGGGGATTCGATGCCGGTGTACCCGATTTTTTCAGGAGACAGCAGAATTTCGGACACAGACTGGCCCCGGAGTACGGTGATGTTGTAATCATTTTTAATGGACACGTTCAACCCGCCGGAAATGCCGGCAAAACAGACCATGTCCCCGGCAGTAACAATGCGCATGCCGGCCGATCCCAGGATCACCACTTCGTGACGTCTGGCATCGGGCATGTCAAACTGTTTTGTGACTTCAAACGGTTCCGGAAACCGGCCTTTTTCCTTTGCCAGCTGCCGGTAGCGTTCTCCATACTCTGGCCGCTGGTTTTTTTCGATCACGCCACCCGGGGACGGTCTTTGTTCGATCATCTGATCGATCACCTTGGGGGTGAGCTGGTTGCGTTTGGTATACCGTCCTGTGCAAAGCCCTAAGGTTTCCACCACGGAAAATCCCTTGTGCTGCATGGCCGAGACCAGTTCTTCGGAAAGCCCGTCATCGTGTCCGGAGATTCGGGAAACATAGGTGGCGCCGGCACTTTCCATCACACCGCAGATATCCATGGGGATTTCCGCCTGGTTGAGAAATTCCGAGCCCACCACCGCATCGCTGGGCGTGGTGGCGGAATACTGCCCTCCGGTCATGCCGAAGTTGAAGTTGTTCAAAATGATCAGGGTCAGGTCCAGGTTTTTCCGGCATGCGGACAGCACATGGGCCCCGCCGATACCCATGCCGCCGTCTCCCATGGTGACGATGACGTTGAGGGACGGATCCGCCAGTTTCAGCCCGGCCGCATAGGTCAATGCCCGGCCGTGGACCCCGTGCAGGGCATGGACATTGAAAAAGGTGTCAAACAGCCCGGAACAACCGATATCCGTGACGATCACGGTTTTGTGATCCGGGATATCCATTTTTACCAGGGCCGCATCCAGGCTTTTGGTGATGCGTTCATGGGTGCATCCCGGGCAGAATACAGGGGGGCGGCTGGTATTTAAAAAACTAGTCATTTTCAATGGCCTCCATAATCTTGGCAGGGGGAATCAGAATGCCGTTCATCTGGCCGTAAAAATCCACGGATTTGCCGCAAAGTACGCGCCGGATTTCATTGACATACTGGCCCAGGTTCATTTCAATCACCACGATCCGTTTGAACCGGGCCGCTTTTTCCAGCAACAGGGCTTCGGGCACCGGCCACAGGGTTTTCAAAGACAGGGTGGATACCGGCCGGCCGTTTGCCGCAAGGGCCTTGGCCGCATCCGCCACGGCCCGGCAGGTAATGCCGTAGGAGATCACCAGGGTGTCGGTGTCCGGCACCATGTTCTCTTCATACAGGGCGATGCGGTCCATGGCAGCCCCCAGTTTGGTATGCAGTCTCTGCTGCATGTCGGCAATTGTCTGGGGATCGATGGTGATGTATCCGTCCGGACCGTGGGTGGAAGAGGTCTGGCGCACCAGGGTTTTGCCGCCGATGGGCAGAAACGGCGGGGCTTTGTCCGGATCTGCGGCAAACGGGATATAGGGGCCGGTCCCGGTGTAAGGGGTCCGTTCCACCAGGGGCGGCAGATTCAGGTCGTCCATGTCAAAGCTTTCCTTGGTCATGCCGATCTCCTTGTTGGAGGCGATGAACACCGGGCAGCGGAATTCTTCGGCAAAATTGAAGGCATGTACGGTCAATTCCAGGCAGTCTCTGGCATCCTTGGGCGCCAGGACAATCACGGGGGCGCCTGAGGTGGAGCCCCACCGCATGAACTGGATGTCCGAGTCCGCGCCTCTGGTGGCCGAACCGGTGGAGGGTCCTAAGCGCTGCACATTGGCGATCACCAGGGGGATCTCGCTGCCGATGGCAAAGGAGATGTGCTCACTGTACAGGCTGATGCCCGGTCCTGAAGTGGCGGTAAGCACTTTTTTTCCGGCCATGGCTGCGCCGATGCAGTATCCCATGGACGCGATTTCATCTTCTCCCTGGATGCACGTGCCGCCTCTGGGGGG
>JAABTO010000233.1 GCA_011389835.1 Desulfotignum sp.
CGGTTTTCAGAGACGGGTCGGCGGCATGAAAATCCACCAGCGGCAGAATGGTCAGTTCACGGACCGCCCCCGGCGAAGGAATTTGATGGATCTTCGTGCCTGCGATCTCTGTTTCCGCCTGGTGTTTCCCCTTTTTCAACTGAAACACTTTTACCGCCAAAAACAGCACCCCCGCCAACAGCAATACCAGGAAAAAATACAATAGAGTCATGCTTGCTCCTTTTTTTCATTCAGGGAAATCGGTAAACAAGAGCTGAGTTTTTCCAGGGGACAGACCGTTACCTTTTCGCTGATCTCATAGGGGACGTCAACAGGGGCGATCACCCATGCGGATGCCGGCTGAACCGCATCAATCAGTTCATAAAATCCCCGGGAGGGTTTCGGGGCTTTGGACAGTTTACACTCAAAAACATGGCGCCGGCTGGCCCGTTCCAGGACCAGGTCCATTTCGGCCCCGTTGGCCGTGCGCATGAAAGATGGGTTCCATCGGCTGTAGCAGGCAATGATGTTTTCAATCACAAACCCTTCCCAGGAAGCCCCGGCAATGGGATGGGCCAGAAGATTGTCATAGGTTTCAATGTCCAGAAGGGCATGGAGTATCCCGCTGTCACGCAGGTACACTTTCGGGGATTTGATCAACCGTTTTTTCAGGTTTGTTTCCGCCGGCGGCAGCAAACGGAGCATGTATGTCTGTTCCAGGATGGCAAGATATTTTTTCAGTGTCGGAATGGAGATGTCCGCAGCCACTGCCAGTTTATGATAATTGACCGTTTGTCCGTGATAGTGTGCCAGCAGCAGCCACAACCGCTCGATGACCGGGACAGGAATATTGAAACCCAGGCCGGGAATATCCCTTTCCATGAATGTTCTGATGAAATCCAGGCGCCAGTCGAAACTGTCCCCATCATTTCCCGCAAGGGTGCTTTCAGGAAATCCGCCCCTGAGCCATAGCTCAGACCACGGAATGGATGGGGACACTTCATGGATCAGAAACGGGCTCAAATCCAGATAAGCGATACGGCCGGCAAGGGTTTCCGTGGATTGTCTTATCAGATCCCGGGAGGCAGACCCGAGAATTAAAAATCGGCCCGGTCTGCGGTCTTTATCAATTTCAGATCGGAGGATTGAAAAAAATTCCGGCAGCATCTGAATTTCGTCCAGGCAGATCATTTTCTCCCGGTAACGATCGAAAAAAAGTTCAGGTTCCGCCAGTTTGTTGCGATCCACACGGTCCTGTAAATCCAGGTAAATGGACGGCCTGTTTTTCAGCATCATGCGGGCAGTGGTCGATTTCCCACATTGCCGCGGCCCAAGAATTGCTGTGGCCGGGGAACGGGACAGGGACCGGTGAATTTTGTCTTCAATCAATCTTGGGACATAACCATGCATATCGAAAATAACCCTTTCTGATTTACATGGTTATATCATTTTTGAATTCCGGGTGTCAATGGACTTTCTATCCATCGAAAAGGCGGATATGTCAGGCGTGAATGTCACAGCATGGCCGTCAGCCGGTTTTCAATGATCTGTCTGGCTTCCGCCATAATCCGGTCCAGAAGTTCCTTGCATGTGGGGATGTCATGGACCAGGCCGGCCACCATGCCGCAGGACCATACGCCGGACTCCATGTCGCCCTGCTGCATGATTCTGGGATAGACGCCCACCACGTCTTCGATGATATCTTCAAATTTCAGGTTGCTGCCCAGCAAAGCCTCTTTTTCCAGCAGTTTCTGGGCCGCGGCATTGTTTAAAACCCGCTCGGTATTCCGTAAAGGCCGCATGACCAGGCGGGTGTCGGTTTCACCGGCATTGACAATGGCCTGCTTGACATTTTCGTGCACGGGCGCTTCCTTTGTTGCGATGAACCGCGTACCCATGTTGATCCCGTCCGCGCCTAAGGCCAGGGCCGCCACCAGGCTTCTGGCATCTGCCATGCCCCCGGATGCCACAAACGGGATGGTCAGTTCTTCGGCGGCCCGCGGCAGCAGCACCATATTGGGAATGTCATCCTCGCCCGGATGGCCCCCGCATTCAAACCCATCCACGGAAACCGCGTCACATCCGATTTTCTCCGCCTTGACTGCGTGCCGGACCGACGTGCATTTGTGAATGACCTTGACACCGGCATCTTTTAAATAAGGCAGGTACGGCTCCGGATTCCTGCCGGCGGTTTCGACAATCTTTATTTCGTTGTCAATAATGGCCTTGATATACCCCGGATAATCCGGCGAGGACACGGTGGGCAGAAAGGTCAGGTTCACCCCGAACGGTTTGTCTGTCATCTGTTTGCACCGCTTGATTTCCGCATCCAGATCCTGCGGCGTTTTCAGGGTGAGCCCCGTAATGATGCCCAGACCGCCGGCGTTAGACACGGCAGACGCCAGCTCGGCAAACCCGACATAGTGCATCCCTCCCTGAATGATGGGGTGTTGGATGCCGAACAACTCGGTGATTCTCGTTTTCATTGTCACTCCTGGTATGCGTTATTTTGAGTTTAGCTGCATTCAAAGTACAACTGGTTTAATTCAGGTGTCAAGGGGTGGTTCGTTTTTCCCGGAACGGTTGGACGGCACGCTGCCAGGATGATCCTGTTATCAGATGACCCGTGTCCGGAGGTGATGAAAGATGTCTTCAAGGGATTCCTGGCCTGATTCCCGGGCTTTTTTGACCTGTGTTTCAACAAACCGGAAGTCCGGTTCACGGGCCTGGTCATCCAGGGTCCGGTAATAGCCTAAGCGCCGCCCCATAATGAAATTGATCTGCCGGGATTCGGACAGGGAGAGAAACCGGTCCATGATACCCAGCAGCCGCTGCCGGTCTGTGGGCAGCTGCCCCCGGATCTCCAGCAGCAGATCCACGCTGTGGTGGTTGGCATAATGGCTGCCAATACCGTCCAGGTGTTCAAAAAGCAGGCGCTGCTCGGCGATCATGGCCGCTTCAGAGGGCCGTGTCCATTCACCCTGCCTCATCTGCCGGTCCAGGTCCGTACCCGGCTTGATCCCGATGGTCAGCACCCGGATATGATCCGGGTTGATCTCATTGAACACCCGGGCGGTTTCCAGGGCGTGGGTGTCGGACAGTTCGGTTCCCCCCAGTCCCAGGATGATGAACTGGGTGGTGTGCATGCCGGCCTGCCGGGCCATGCGGGCGGACTGGATGATGGATTCCGGGGTGATCCCTTTCCGGATTTTCTCCAGAACCTCCCTGGAGCCGGATTCCATGCCGCAGTATAATTTGTTCAGGCCGGCATCACAGATTTCTTTGATGGCCCGGGGGGATTTTTTCACCATGGTCTGGGCCCGGCCGTATGAGCTGATCTGCCTGAGCGAAGGAAACGCTTTTTTCAGGGTTTCAAGGATTTCAATCAGGTCTTTGGTCCGCATGACAAAACTGTCTCCGTCCTGGAGAAAGCAGGTGTCAAACGGGTGACCCCCGAAATAGTCTTTTGCCGCCCATATGTCCTGCTTGATCTCCGTCACCGGCCGGATGGAAAACTGCATGGTGTCGTACAGCGAGCAGAAGGAACACCGGTTCCAGGGGCATCCCCGGGTGGTGCGGATCAAAAGGCTGTCCGCCTCGTCCACCGGCCGGATCGGTCCCTGTTCAAAGGGAAGAGAAAACATGTCAATTCCTCAGATTCTGTTCATAACCGGTCCAGACTGTGGCCGATATCAAAAATTTCATGGCATGAAGGACAGATGAAAAGCCACTGGATATGGTCCTTTACCTGTTTCAACATGGAATGAAAGCCGTCCTGGTATCCGCAGACAGGACAGATTCGAAATTCCTCTTCAAAAGTGATTTCTGTAATGGTTTGTTTCATGATGCCCCCTGAGTATAATTGTTAAAAACCGAAAATTATCATATTCACTATACCGGTGTTTTGCAACCCAAAGGAGCAGCAGGGAGTCCTGGCCTGATGCCTGGGGCCATCCCCCTTTACAGCGGATTTCCCAGGAATACATACCATCGGTTACCTGAGAGAAAGGCTTGGGTCATTTACTGGAGACAAAAATTCTGCGGCCTGGATTTCGGACCAGTATCTGCCGTTGTGGTTGAAGGAAATAAATCCCACATGTCCGCCGGATGCAGGTGTTTTCAGTGTGACAAAAGGGTTGTTTTCCGCCTGGGCCACGGGAAAACATTCTCTGGTCAGAAACGGATCATTCACGGCATTGATGATCAGGCAGGGATGCTGTATGGATTCAATGAACTGAAGACTTGAACAGGAATGCCAGTAGTCTTCGGCATCTTTAAACCCATGCATCGGCGCGGTATACCGGTCATCAAAGCTTTTGAAGTCCTTTATTTTTTCATATCCGGTATCATCCAGGAGCGGGTGACGGAGCTGTTTGTTTTTCTCTTTAATTTTATGGTGGAGGTCTTTCAGGAACCGCCTCATGTAAATGGTGTTGACCGGCCGGGCCAGTTTTCGGGCACTGGCTTCCAGATCGCAGGGCACGGAAAAGACCACGGCTTTTGACACGTTCGGATGGACCGTGTCCCGGCCCAGGTAAACCAGGGTCAGGTTGCCCCCCAGGCTGAACCCGATCAGGGCAATCTGGTCATACTGTCGTGAGTCTGCCGCATGATGGATCACCCAGGCCAGGTCGTCTGTGGCCCCGTTGTGGTAGGAGCGCAGCTGACGGTTGGGTTCTCCGCTGCACCCCCGGTAATTCCAGGCCAGGGCATCCCACCCGGCCAGGTTCGCCGCCCGGACCATGCCCTTGACGTAGTTTCGGCTGGTATTTCCCTCCAGGCCGTGGGAAATCACGGCCAGGCGGTCCGATCCCTGACAAGACCAGTCCAGGTCAAGGAAATCGTTGTCCCAGGTGGATATCCGCTCCCGGGTATAGGTCACATCCTGAACGGTTCGGAACAGGACCGGGAAAATGGTCTGGACATGTCCGTTGCCAAAGAGCAGGGGCGGACGGTAAATGGATCTGTTCACCCGGTTTGATTTTGGGTGCTCAAGGGGCTCTCCAGGTTCAGGCATTTGCGTC
>JAABTO010000234.1 GCA_011389835.1 Desulfotignum sp.
TCCGTCCCTTTTTTGGGGGGTCACGGCAGGGGCCGTGGATTCCATGGTGGCCAATTACACGGCCCTGAAAAAACGGCGCAAAACCGATGACTACACCCCGGGAGCAGTCAACAACCGCCGGCCGGACCGGGCCGTGATCGCCTATGCCAACCTGATACGCCGGTTCTGCAAACCCACGCCCCCCATTGTTTTAGGCGGCATCGAAGCCAGCCTCAGGCGCACGGCCCATTATGATTTCTGGTCCGACAAGATCCGGCGGTCCATTCTGTTTGACGCCAAAGCCGATATTTTGGTGTTCGGTATGGGACACACCACCATCCGCATGCTTGCACAGGCGCTGAAGCAGGGCCATCCGGTCGACGATATTCCGGGCCTTGCCTATATTTCCGGAACCCCGAAAGAGGTCGAGCTGCCATCATTTGAGAGGGTCACAAAGAACCGCCAGGCATATATCCAGGCGTTCCACACCTTTTATCATAACACGGACCCGGTGACCGCCAAAGGGCTTTGCCAGGCCCACAACAACCGTTACCTGATCCTGAACCCGCCGCCCCCTGCCGCCACCACCGCCGACATGGACGAGATCCACGACCTGGATTATGAACACGACGTTCACCCCTTTTACAAAGCCATGGGACCGGTGCGGGCCCTGGACACCATCCGGTTCGCCATCCCCACCCATTACGGGTGTTACGGGGAATGCCGGTTCTGCGCCATTACCGTGCACCAGGGCAGAACCGTACAGTGCCGAAGCATCGACTCGATTCTCCGTCAGGCCCGGCAGTTCACTGCCTGTCCGGATTTCAAAGGCAATATCATGGATTTGGGCGGCCCTACCGCCAACATGTACGGGTATGAATGCCAAAAAAAATGCTCCAAAGGAGCGTGTCCGGACAAAGGGTGCCTGTTTCCCGACATCTGCAACACCCTGCGCCCGGATCATTCAAGATATCTGGATCTGCTCAAAAAACTGACGGCCCTGCCCGGCATCAACCATGTGTTCATCAATTCCGGGATCCGGTACGATCTGATTCTACAGGACAAAAAACATGGCATGGCGTTTCTGAAAAAACTGGTCAAGGACCATGTGTCCGGCCAGCTCAAGGTGGCACCGGAGCATTGTGAAAAACATGTATTAAATCACATGGGCAAACAAACCATTGACGATCTGCTGGCCTTTAAGTCCGCGTTTGACAGACTGTCCGCCGAATGCGGCAAACCCCAGTTTCTAACATATTATCTTATGGCGGCCCACCCCGGGTGCACCCAGACCGACATGGCCACTCTGAAACGCTTTACCACAGACAAACTGAGAACCACGCCCGAGCAGGTCCAGATCTTCACTCCCACCCCGTCCACCTATGCCACGCTCATGTACTGCACCGGCCAGGACCCTTTCACCGGCAAACCGCTGTTTGTGGAAAAAGATCCTGTCAAAAAACAGCGGCAGAAAGATGCTGTGACCACCCCCCGGAAACCACCGGGCAGAAAACCCCGGTCTGTTTCACGAAAAAACGGTAAATAATTTATTTGTATTTCCGATCTCTTCAAAAACAGATCTGGGAAAAACTATACCCAACCCTTTGCCAGGCAAGGGATTTCAAAACTTTTCATCTTTTTCTTGACACAAGGCCGCTTAAGTATAATATGAAAAAAGTAAAGTTCTGACCCGAATCAATATAAGGGAGACAGGTCATCATGATCAATAAAAAACGATTTCTTCTTCTGGTTTTGCTGTTGCTCTTCCTGTCCAGCCCTTCGATTTCCTTCTCCGAGAACTCGATAATACCCATCGACGCCTCCGGCGTTCAGAACCTGATCAACGATACGGACTGCCCTTTGCTGATCATCGCCGCAGCGGCATGGTGCGCACCCTGCAGAGAGGAACTGCCCATCCTGAATCGTCTCTACTTAAAATACAGAGATCAGGGACTTCAGATATCGGCCCTCAGCCTTGATTTATCCCCATCAGACATGCAGCGGCTCATCGACCAGATGGACCTAAAGTTCACTGTCTATTGGGGGGGAGATACGATGGCAAGCCAGTACAATATCTTTGGAATGCCGACGATTCTTATTGTAAAAGACGGTAAAGTTCAGGAACGAAAATATCTTTGGAATGCCGACGATTCTTATTGTAAAAGACGGTAAAGTTCAGGAACGAATAATCGGAAAACGGTCCGAGGATTTTTTGGAAAAAACCATAACCCACCTGATGGAATCATGCACGCCCTGAATTCGGAAAAACCTGAAAACGGTACCCCTCGCGGCCAGGCAGAGAAGGCGGCCCCGTTGCGAAGATTTCCGCTGATTCTTCTTGTGGTGTCTCTTATCCTTTTCATTTCCGGTCTGAATTCAGGGGAGCCTGTCTCTGTCTGGGAAAAAGCGGTCAGAATCTGTCTGAGCTGCATAGGCATAGGTTAATAATGAGCGTAAGACGCTGGATACAGGTTGTTGCCACGTTTCTGAGCAACGGGTATCTGATGTTTCCGTTTACCAGGAATATTTACCAGGGCAGATTGAAAAGCCTGTGCCTCCCGGGCCTGAACTGCTATTCATGCCCGGCAGCCACAGGCGCATGTCCGCTTGGCTCTCTCCAGACATTTCTTGCAAATGTACGGCCCGGGTTTGACGCAGGAAAATTTCATCCTGGGTTTTACGTCATCGGCACACTGGGGCTTATCGGCAGCCTTGCCGGACGTATGCCCTGCGCATGGCTTTGTCCCTTCGGCTTTCTGCAGGAACTGATCCATAAGATCCCATCCCGTAAACTGGAAATCCCTTCTTTTCTGTCCCGGTTCAAATATATTTTCCTGGTGGTCTTTGTTGTTCTCCTTCCTCTGTTCATCCTTGATCCATATGGTTACGGCACGACATGGTTCTGCAAACACATCTGCCCGGCCGGCACGCTTGAAGCAGGCCTGCCAATGCTCATTCTCCAGCCATCGCTACGGGATTTAGTGGGCATACTCTTTTACAGCAAGCTGACAATCCTGTTCATCCTGCTGGCAGCAATGGTCTTTATCCGTCGCCCGTTCTGCAGGATGATCTGCCCGCTGGGCGCGATATATTCACTCTTCAACCGGGCCAGCATTTTCAGGATGATCCATGATCCAGACGCCTGTGTCAAATGCAAAAAGTGCTATCTCGACTGTCCCATGGGGGTCAAATTTTACGAGGGTGCAAACCAGCCGGACTGTATCCGTTGCCTGAAATGTTACACGGAATCCTGCCGCTATGGGGCCATCTCCCTCGAATTCGGAACATACAGGGTTATGCCGGACCCAACCCGAAAAAAAGACACCCTCCAGGAGTCAAATTAAGAGAACCAGGCTGGCAGGATTCATCCCCACCCGGAACGTCTTGAGACTTAAGACATCGGGCAGATCCTTCAGGTCAATCAGGCAATAGTTGTGCCTGAATCAGCAAAAAAAAACTGCCACACCACGCAAACCGGGCGGCCACGAATTCTCCGTTCCGCCCGGTGGACTGCACAAAAATGTGTTCACAAAACTTTCAGCTAGGACAGGTCCATCTTTTTGGGTTCGCAAAGAAGTTGCGCGTTGATGGCGGTTTTGCCGCAGTTTTCACATGCAAATCGGTCGTTGTTCTTCCGGTTATGGCAGGACTGGGGCGGGGGCAGATCCTTGGACCCGCACCAGTCCATTTTTTTTACTTTTCCGGCTGGGTTGCAGATATTGTTCGGATCAAGGGCAACGGCACCGCATTTGCCACAGTAAACCGCCACTGTTTCCTTTGGAAGGGGGACATGTTGGGTCTTGCTTGAATCCGCCATCTATACTTTCTCCTTTTCGGTTCGTTAACCAGGCAATCAATGTCAAATCAAGACAGTTATGTTCACCGTCGATTCAAGGTCTATAGCAACATCAGCATGACGTTGTCAATGTTTTTCCGGAAACTGGCCGCCCAGCGGGCTACTCCGAAAGACATTGAAGCGCTGGAACAGATGCAGGCCCTGGCCAGGCGCTTTTATAAAACGGAGAAGTGGGAAAATTTCCTGAAGTCGTTTATAGATCCTTTCGTCTTTCCAGCAGCTCGATGATCTGCTGGTTCTGTTCGATCAGGGTGTCCAGCTGTTGGGATAATTTTTCGAACCCGCGAGTGTTTGCAGCGGTTTGTTCCCTGATCTGCTCGAGCTGCATGACGGTGTATCGGCTGCCTAAGGCGATCTGTTCAAACAGGTAGTCCGAGTGGACAGAGCTGTTTGGCGGGGGGATAAGGGCATCGAATTTTTCATTGAACTCAGCCGCCACATCCGCCTGGGCCGTGCCCGGAATCAGAAAGCGCCAGGAGGCTTGATTTAACGTCGTATCAGAAAATGGTACAGGTGCCTGGAAAGTAACCAGAGAAAACAGTATGGCGAGGGCACCGGCAAGAGCGTAACGAGCTGAATTGACAGGGGCACGCAGGGCGGCACATCGGAAAAAAGGCATCATGATGTTGTCTCCTTTCGGGGGTTGTGGACGAATTTCCATTCATGATAATGTGCTTTGTTTTCAAAGGATCTGAGGGCATCGGGAAAGCCCCCGGTTTTCAGTGGAGATTCAGCACTTTTGCTGAATACCCCCTTGATATTGCCCCGGCCGTCATACACGATACCCCAGTGACCATCCCGGGTCATGGGGTCTTTGTACAGTTTTCGCAAATGACGTCGGATACCCGGGACCCGGGGATCTTTAAGCAGGTCCTCAAACCGCCGGGGGTATTGGCAGGCACCTTCGGAACCGGACCGGCAGTAAGCGTTTATGGCTTCCAGGATCTGGGTGCCCCGAAACAGAAGTTCTTTTTCCCGGTCCCGCTTGACAATGGTCTGCCACTGCTGGTGCACGCCGGTCAGGGCCACTGAGACCACGATGACCAGCATCAGGGCCGCCGGATAGGTAAATCCTTTCTCACCATTCATTATAGGGCGTCCCATACAGACTGACCTTGTCGCTGCCGCTGCGAATGTCATAGATACCCAAAACCGCTTCAC
>JAABTO010000043.1 GCA_011389835.1 Desulfotignum sp.
GTTGAAACGCGTTGACCTGGTCCCGGGACACGGCCAGCTCCGGTCCAGGCCGGTGCACCAGCACGGTTTTCAATGGTTTCCATTCACTGTCCAGGCCGCAGCCGGTCCAGATATCCCCGATTTCCATAGCATGACTCCGGATTCTGGGAGACCAGCCTTCTCCACCGAACGCAGCAGTATCAAAAGAATTGCTCATTGTGTTTCTCATCCATATTTTTCAATCACAAACATGCCTGCCGGGCTTGACAAGTCATCCGTGTTTACCTGTCCTGCCCGGATATTGCAACCCCATAATCAGGATTTGCCGAATATCGTGTCTTGTTCTATTGACAAATATGGATTCAGAATCACTTTGACAGATGAACCAGGCACAGACAGATCCGTGAAAACCCGGGAAAGGCCCATGAAAATTATTTTCCTTGTGATGCGCAGTGTGTTGTATGTGAGATATTTCTTTCACAGGCTCACTGCCTCCGGTGCATTCGGCCGTCACCAGGCCCGGTTTGAAACCATTACACCTGACATTCAAGACAATCCGGTCAAAGCCGGACTTTACCGCCATCATGTCAAACAGTTTCATGAATCTTCTTGTTCTGTGGCATCTGTCGCCTGTGTGGTGAACACGCTGCTGGAAAATCAGGGCCGGCTGCCGGCAGAACCGCTGACCCAGCAGGATCTGCTGAACCGGGTCAGCGCCGCACACTGGAAGGAAAGAATGGGACCTGACGGGTACCAGGGACGGCGGGGACTCCCATTGCCGGTGCTCGGCCAGGTGGTGGCCGCCAGCGTTGACGCGTTCAACATCTCCCACCAGGGAATCGACGTGGTGCCGGCGCCCCGTGCGTCCGACAAAACCGCCGGTTTTTGTCGAACCCTTAGAAGGCGACTGGCCCAGTTTGAACGCACAGGCGGCGGCATCATCATTGCCCACTTTGACCAGGGCAGCCTGGTCCAGGACCTCAACATCCCCCACATCTCGCCGGTGGGGGGTTTTGATCTGGACACCGGCGAGGTCACGATTCTGGATGTGGATACCTCCCAGATATATCCCTACACCGTATCTTTCAACCGGTTCTGCCGGGCCGTCTCAACCCATTATCTGCATTTGTTTCATCTGTTCGGCTACGGCCGGGGCGGATACATCTATATCCGAACCAAATAAAAAACAGGGCCGGTGTCCAATCATTTTTTTGCGCACAAAAAAGGGGGTCCGGAATCCCCTTCCCTTACCATTCCGGACCACCCGACGGGTTACACAACAACCTTTTTTAGCTATTCTTTGGGTTTGCCCATGACTTCGGCAAACATCTCCATATCCCAGTCACGGGCCGCAGCCATGTTCTGACGGAATTTCAGGAAATCAATAGTATCCTGGCCCGTGATCTTCTTGGTATTGAAGGCACCGAATCCCAGGAACGCCTCACCGCTCATGTTGGCCGCCAGCCAGTGGCGGTGATCGTTTTTCATGGTATCCCAGAAGAATTTCTTTTTCTGGCGGACATCTTCGATGGATTTTACCAGGCAGGCCGGGAACAGGTTGGCGAACCGCCAGACGATCTTGTCCACTTCCTTGTCCAGGAGTTCGAAATCCGCATTGGCCTGATGCTGTTTCAGCAGGGCCTTGCCTTCGGCCAGGGCATCCCCGGATTTGTACTCCCCGTACACGATCTCGCCGTCCTTGACATAGTTGTCGGTTTCGATCATGGGGTTTCTCACCCATTTGCCGTCGATTTTCAATACCGGCACCACCTTGGAGATCATACCTTTCATCTTCATCTTGTAAGCGGACCACATTTCACAGGACACACAGTTATACATGGCGTCTTCCATGGTCAGGAACCAGGGAAGAAAGTCGGAAGCGCCGCCGGCCGGAGAAGAGCCGTGTTTGGGACCGGCCTGGCCGAAAACAGCCAGGTCGGATGAAACCGCCAGATCACAGGCCAGGCCGATCTCCTGGCCCCCGGCCACCCGCATGCCGTTGACCCGGCAGATCACGGGTTTGTGACACATGAGGATGGAATCCACCATGTGGATGAACAGCTCCATATACTGGCCATATTCATCAGGCCGGTTCGAATAATATTCCGAATATTCCTTGGTGTTGCCGCCGGTACAGAACGCATAGGGTCCCACCGCGGTGAACACCACGGCAATGACGCTTCGGTCCAGGGAGGCGTTTTCAAACCCGGCGATCACGCCCTTGACCATATCCGTGGTATAGGAGTTGAACTGTTTGGGGTTGTTCAGGGTGATCCAGGCCACATACAGGTCCTTCACCTCTTTGCCGTCCGGGTCGATCAGGGGTTTTTTCTCGAAGATCACCCCCGGGGCCTCATTGCTCCAATAGGGATTTCTATGCAATGAATGATCTTTGGATTCGTTGTCTCTGGGCATCCACTCTAATGCCATGGTTCCTCCTTGTTTTTTATTGTTTGAATTTGTTTTTCATCAAGTTTTGGTCGTCTCTTGCAGGCACTGATATCGTGACTAACCGATATATCCACCATCCACGCCAAGCACCTGCCCGGTGATATAAGACGCGTCATCCGAGGCCAGGAACACAAAGGCCGGGGCAATCTCTTCCGGATCCGCAAACCGGCCCAGCTGAATGCGGCCTTCATAAATCTTGCGCAGCTTTTCATCAGACTGGAGTTTGCCGGTCATTTCGGTATTGGTGATGCCCGGACAGATGACATTCACGGTGATGTTGTAGCGGCCCAGTTCCCGGGAAGCGGATTTGGTAAACCCGATGATCCCGGCTTTGGCGGACGCATAGTTGATCTGGCCGATGGTGCCGAAGATCCCGGCCGTGGAGATCACGTTGATGATCCGGCCCGAATTCTGTTCCTTCATGTGGCGGCCTGCGGCCTGGGTGGTGTTGAAGGCGGCTTTCAGATGGATGTCGATAATGGCATCCCAGTCCTCTTCCTTCATTTTCAGGAGCATGGACGGTTTGGACACCCCGGCGTTGTTCACCACGATATCCACGCCTCCCAGCTGTTTGACGCATTCTTCCACCATGTTCTGGGCACTGGTGTAAGAGGCCACATCCGCGGCCACAGCCACCCCTTTTCTGCCCAGTTTTTCAATTTCCGCCACGGTTTCTTTTGCCGCGGTGTCATTGGAATGGTAGTTGACCAGAACATCGGCGCCCTCCTTTGCGTAAAGCAGGGCGATGGCACGTCCGATCCCCCGGCTGCCGCCGGTGACAATGGCTTTTTTTCCTTCCAGTTTCATACGCTCATCCTTGTCTTGTTAATACATTTCGTTAAACTATTAAAAATCAGGTACCAGCACGATACGCTGATCAGGTGACTTTTTATGGGCTTCTTCAAAACTTTGGGCAATGGTGCTCATGGGACGGGTCTGGACAAACGCCTCAAAATTGATTTTCCCGCTGGTGATCATGCTCAATACGGACGGATAGTATTCAGGCAGACAGCCCCAGGTACCGATCAGTTCCGCATCAAACGCCATGAGCCGGGAAATGGAATATTCCACCTTGTGGGGACCGAACCCCACCACCATCATTTTGCCGGTGAAACTCAGCAGGGCCAGCCCAAGCTCCTGTCCGGGTTTTGTACCGGACACTTCGAAAATTTTCCAGCCATATCCGGGCAGGCCGTTTTCCTTGCGATACGCTTTGATTTCGGCAGACGCTTCTTTGGGGGATTTGCCCATGGAATTCACGGCAAAATCCGCACCGTTTTTCAACATGGTGTCCAGCCGCTCCTGGTTGATATCGATGGCAATCACCGTATCACATCCCAGGGCCTTGAGAATCTGAACCATATACTGGCCCACCCCGCCGACCCCGATGACAATGGCATGGTCCCCGACGCCCACGTCGGCCCGTTTGGCGGCCTGAAACGGCGTGGTGGCGGCATCCGCGACCACGGCCAGTTTTTCCAGAGGAATATCGCCGCGGTTGGTGACCGGACACAGGTCAATGGCCGGCACCGGAATATGTGAGGAGAATCCGCCGTAAATGCCCATGGAATTCCCCGGCATTTTCTGGGCCAGGCACCGGTTGCCCCGGCCGGTTTTGCAAAGATAGCATTTGCGGCAGGGCATGACCGCCGGAATGATGACCTCTTTGCCGATCCACGCCTTGACATCTTCGGCAGCATCCACCACGGTTCCGGAAATTTCATGGCCCAGCGTCAGCGGCGGTTTGTTTACCGTGGGCACGCCCTGATAGAAATACCCCAGATCTGTATGGCAGACACCGCACCCGGCCACTTCCACCAGCACATCCCCCGGCGCCGGTTCCGGCACCGGAATTTGTGTTTTTTCCAGTTTACCCGGGGTCACTTCACCGGTTTCCCGATCTTTTTTAAACGGCTGAATCATTTGCCATGTCTGAATGGTGTCAGGAACATTTCCCATTGTTTTCTCCTTTCTATGTGTTGAATTCTTTTTTGGCATGAAAAACAGATACAGATCAGAAACGCTTTCAGATGAAAGATGCTGATCCCAGCTAGCATTTAATCACTTTGACTTTTGTGCCGATCCAGTCAGGGGGCAAATAGACCCGCCCGCTGTTGCCGCTTGAGTTGACTATTTTCTCAATCATTTCCCGGCCATAGATCTCGAATTTCACCTTTCTTTCTTTGTATTCTGTTTCCGTCTCTTCCTGATTTTCATCTTGTTTCGCCATAATCCCACCGACTCCTGTTTTCTGTCCCGGCAACAGTGGATGAATCCAGCTGTACCATAGATACTATTTAGATACATTACAGCTACATGTCAAGAATTTATTTACAATTTACAAATTTCCGATCAGACAGTTGATGCCATCCATTTGTCTCAGCGTATGAAACACGGTCTGTTGCGTTGATTCCACCTTGTTTTCTCACAACACATGCTTACAATTCATTATAACTACGATTACCAACTGAAACTTTTTATCCATTTCGAAAGGAATATGTCATGAAACCGGATATCACCGTCATACTCATACTTTTCACCATGGTTTTTGCCGTGAGTGTTTTCGCCCTTGCCGCCTCAGCCGGAACGTCACAGGATACCAAAAAGCGCTTGGAAATCGCCACTTTTGCCGGCGGCTGCTTCTGGTGCCTGGAAGCGGATTTTGAATCGGCTCAAGGGGTCAAACAAGTGATCTCCGGATATACCGGAGGTCATGACCCGGACCCTGACTACCGTTCCGTCTCATCCGGCAGCACCGGCCATACCGAAGCGGTCCAGGTTCATTTTGATCCGGATGAGGTGTCCTACGACACCCTGCTGACCATTTTCTGGCGCCATATCGATCCAACGGATGCCGGCGGTCAGTTTGTGGACCGGGGCTCCCAGTACCGGCCGGAAATTTTTTATCACACCGAAGATCAGAAAAACCAGGCACTGGGGTCCAGAAAAGCGCTGAACGAATCCGGAATTTTTAACAAGCCTGTTGTTACCCCGGTCACCCGGTTCGACCGGTTTTTTCCGGCTGAATCGTATCACCAGGATTATTTTAAAAAGAACAAAATTCAGTACAAGTATTACCGGCTGGGGTCGGGGCGGGACACATTCCTGAACCGGGTATGGAAAAACCGTCCCATAGAGGAACATCCTGTGGCTGCCCCGTCCCATGAAAGCAGTTCCCGCCACTCCGGGGACGCGGCCCGATGGTCAAAACCTGATGACGAAACCATCAGACAGATGCTCACCGAGCGCCAGTACAGGGTCACGCAGGAAGACGGCACCGAACCCCCGTTTGACAATCTTTACTGGGACAACAAAGGATCGGGCATTTACGTGGACATTGTGTCCGGAGAACCCCTGTTCTCCTCCAAAGACAAATTTGAATCCGGCACGGGCTGGCCCAGTTTTACCCGACCCCTGGAACCTGATCATGTCCTGGAAAAAACCGACAGATCTCTGTTCATGACCCGCACCGAAGTCAGAAGCCGGTATGGGGATTCCCATCTGGGACATGTGTTTGACGATGGGCCTCCCCCCACGGGCCGAAGATACTGCATCAATTCGGCAGCCCTTCGGTTCATCCCCGAAGACCAGCTGGAAAAGGAGGGATATGGCCGTTACAGGCCACTTTTTTAAACAATTTCCAGGCACGGAATGAGATATTGCAAAGGATGAGTGTTGACTTTCAGGGGTTGCCCATCTAAATTGGAAGCTGGCATATGCTGTCCAATCTTTTTCCAAGGAGGCCATCCATGACGCGTCCGGAATATGCATCCCCCTGCGGGCTTTACTGCGGTGTATGTGCCATTCTCATCGCCCACACAGACAACAACGAAAAGTTCAAAAAACGACTGGTGGGCCTCTACAAGGGAGATGTTCCCGGCAAAGGCATCCTGCCCAACTGCGAAAACCTGACCACGGACGATATTGTTTGTGAGGGATGTCTGTCCGACAACCGGTTCCTGCATTGTCAGCAGTGCGATATCCGGGAATGCACCATGGCAAAAGGCATTGCAGGATGCCATGAATGCGGTGATTTTCCCTGCCGGTTCATCGATGAATTTCCCATGACCGTGGGAAAACAGGTCATACTGAGGTGTGTCCCCCTGCGGCGTGCAATCAGTACCGAGCAATGGATGCAGGATGAAGAAGACCGGTATTTCTGCCCGGAATGCGGCCACAAGGTGTTCAGAGGGGTGGTGCGGTGCAACCAGTGCAAGGCGGGGCTGAGTCTGGATTGAGATGAGAATACTTCATATCATCAGCCAGGCCCCGGATTTTACCGGCAGTGGAAAATTTATCCAGCAGATCCTCTTTCAGAGCGCCAAAACCGGGCATGACAATTTTCTGGTGGCCGGAATCCAGGGGAATTTCATTCTGCCAAAAGACTTGATTGAAGAATCCCATTGCTGTTTTGTCCGATTCGACGGAAAAGATCTCAATTTTCCCATCGCCGGTATGAGTGATGTCATGCCTTATGAAAGCCGGGTGTTTTCCCAAATGGGGCCGCAGGACCTGGCCGCCTATCAACAGGCATTTGAAACAAAGATCCGTCAGGCACTGGACCGGTTCCAGCCCGATATCATTCATACCCATCACCTGTGGATCGTGTCCGCAATTGCAAGACGCCTCAGCCCCGGCATTCCCATGGTCACCTCCTGTCACGGCACCTGCCTGCGCCAGCACGTCCTGTGCCCGGCCATCAGCAAAAAGATCACACCGTACCTGAAACAGATCGACCATGTCATCGCCTTGAGCCGGAGCCAGAAACAGGAGATTGTCCGCACCATCGGCACGGATCCCCGATCCATCCATCTGGTGAGCGGCGGATACAATGATGCCTGTTTTTTCCATGGCCCCAAGGCCTTTGACGGGTTGGTGGAACTGGTCTATGCCGGCAAGCTCAGTCATGCCAAAGGGGTGCCCTGGCTGCTCAACAGTCTGGCGAAAATCCGGCATCTGCCATTCCGGCTGCACCTGGCCGGCAACAGCAGTGACCGGGAAAAGGCCCGGTGCCTGGAACTGGCTGATATTCTGAAAGAAAAAGTGATCTACCACGGGCCGCTGAGCCATGACGATCTGGGCAACCTGTTGCGGAGCGCCCATGTGTTTGTGCTGCCCTCGTTTTATGAGGGCCTTCCCCTGGTGCTCATGGAGGCCCTGGCCTGTGGGTGCCGGCTGATCACCACGGCCCTGCCCGGTGTAAAAGAGCTGTTGGCAAACGATGACAACCCTATGGTCCGGCTGCTGGATCTGCCCCCGCTTCAAACCATCGACACCCCGTTTGAAGCAGACATGCCGGATCTGGAGGCTCGTCTGGCAGCAGTTCTGGCGCAAACCATCCATGAGGTTCAGACCGAACCGGATCCGGATTGGGACTATGCCTGTACCAAAACCTTTCCCTATACCTGGGAAAAAATTTTTTCAAAAATTGATGAAATATACCATCAAGCCGGATTCCTCAATCCCTGATCCGCTGCTTCAACGCCCGGATGATGCCGGAGCAGACCTGGTTGGCATCCGCCACCATGGCCACATCCGCCAGTTTCATCATGGTGGCGTTGGGATTTTTGTTCACCACCACGATGAACCTTGCATCAGCCAGGGCCGCCGTGTGCTGGATGGCGCCGCTGACACCGAAAGAGAACAGCACCTTTGGCCGGATATGCTTGCCGGCCTGTCCAACCAGGGCTTCGGAAGAGACCCAGTCCGCATAGACCACGGGCCGGGTGGCACCTACCTCTGCATGCAGCAGGTCTGCCAGGTCAAACAGCTTTCTGAATTTGCCCTTTGACCCCATGCCCCTGCCGCCGGTGATGACGATATCCGCGGTTTCGATTTTCCGGGCCCGGGCCGGGTGCAGTTCTGATTTCAGGCACCGTACCCTGGGAGAAGGCATGGTATCGGGCAGGGGAACGGGGACCACCTCTCCCTTTGCTTCATCGTCATGGGGCAGTTCCTGGAAGGTGCCGGGCCGGATGGTGGCCATCTGAGGCCGGGTATGGGGTGTGATGATCTTTGCGATGAGGTTGCCGCCGAAAGCGGGCGCCACCTGCACCAACTGTCCCTTTTCATCGATGTCCAGATCGATACAGTCCGCGGTCAGGCCGGTGTCCAGCTGTTTGGCCACCCTGGGGGCGATCTCCTGGCCGAACCGGGTGGCACCGATGAGCAGGGTTTCCGGTGCAAACCGCTTGACCAGGGCCGTCAATAAAAAGGCATAGGATGCCACATTATAGGTTCTCAGGGACGGATCATCTGTGACATAGACTTTTTGTGCGCCATGGGCAATGTATTCTTTGACATAGGCTTCCACCTTGTCCCCGAACACCACGGCACACACCGCTGCATTTGTTTTTTCTGCCAGAACGCTGGCCCTGGCCAGGATCTGGAGGGTGACCCGGCTCTGGAAATAATTTCTGTAATCCGCCCATACCCAGATCAGTTTTTCCGCACTCATACGTCCCCTTCGTGGTCATGGGTTTTCAGGTCTTTTCCCATGGCACTGGAAATAATTTTTCCATAGTCGTCAAACAGGGTGTCCACCATTTTTTTCACAGCACCTGTCAACACCCGGTTTTCCTTTCGGGTGACCGGGGAATACACATCAATGATTTTTGTGGGAGAGGATGTCAGGGCGTTGAAATCCTTGTTGAGCCCCAGTGCCTTGCCGTCCATAATCCGGATATCACCGGCGTTGAATGCCGCTTCCACACCGGCCAGGGGTACATACCGGGGGGTATACAGATCCGATTCACCGGCATGGTCGATGGTCACAAGCCCGGGCAGGTCCATCTCCATCACTTCCATGAAATCATCCACATGCCGCTCCACCCGGACGCAGTCATGGACCAGTTCCAAACGGCGGGCATACCCGACGGCCGGAATGTCCAGCACTTCGGCCAGCTGGGGTCCCACCTGGGCGGTCTCGCTGTCACTGGACATGGCGCCGCACAAGATCAGGCCGGCATCCGGACAGTGATCGGTGATAAATTTTCCCAGAATCATGGCGGTCATGCAGGTATCGGCCCCTGCCATGCAGGGATCTGTGAGCAAAACCCCCTGGTCTGCTCCCAGGGCTTTTGCCTCATACAGAATTTCTTCGGCCATGGGCGGTCCCATGGAAACCGCGGTGATACGGGCCTGGTTTCTTCCCACACCCGCCTTTATCTGCAATGCTGCTTCCAGGGCACGCCGGGCAGAAGGATCCATCATACCCTGGGCGGTTTCCCTTTTCAGGGTGCCGGTCTTGGGATCCCAGGGCAGTTCCGATACCATGGGGACCTGTTTGATGCACACAATGATATGTAACATAGCGATACCTTTATTTTTTGTCAGGCGGGCCGGGTCAGGATATCCCTGGCTATCACCATGCGCTGGATTTCACTGGTGCCCTCATAGATTTCGGTGACCTTGGCATCCCTGAAATACCGCTCCACGTCGTACTCTCTGCTGTAGCCGTAGCCCCCGTGGATCTGCACCGCCAGGTTTGTCACCATCCTTGCCGTGGTGCTGCAGTGGAGCTTGGCCATGGCAGCTTCGGCAGAAAAGGGCCTGCCGCTGTCTTTGCGAGCTGCGGCCCGGTAGAGCAGCAGCTGTGATGCATCGATCTGGACCGCCATATCCGCCAGATAGTTCTGGATGGTCTGGAACCGGGAGATGGGCTTTTTGAACTGCTGGCGGGCCTTGGCATAGGACACGGCTTCATCAAAGGCGGCCCGGGCAATTCCCAGGGCCTGGGCTGCGATGCCGATACGCCCGGTATCTAAGGCGGACAGCCCGATTTTCAAGCCCTGACCCATGGTTCCCAGGCAGTGGTCTGCCGGAATGGCACAGTCTTCAAAAAACAGGGATGCCACCGGGTTGGCCCGCATGCCGCACAGATCTTCAATCTCCCCCACGGAAAAACCCGGGGTGTGGTTTTCCACGATAAACACAGAGGACTGGGCCGGATCGGTATCAGATACGGCAAAAACCAGGATGGTGCCGCAGATACCGCCGTTGGTCACAAAAATCTTGGTGCCGTTGAGAACAAAGCCGTGGTCTGTCTTCCGGGCCACGGTCTCCACCCCGCCGGCATCGGAACCGGCATTGGCTTCGGTGAGGCAGAAGGCGCCGATACGCTCACCTGCCGCCATGGGCGGGACAAACTGCTGCTGCTGCTCCCTGGTGCCGAACCGAAGAATGGGATAGATCCCCACACTGTTGTGCACGGTGAAGCACAGGCCCAAAGCTGCAGACACCCGGGAGATCTCCTCCACCACAATGGCATAGCTGGTGCTGTCCAGACCGGCCCCGCCCAGATGGGCCGGTGTCTGAAGACCAAAATAGTGCAGGGGTTTCATCTTTTCCATGAGATCTTCAGGGAATCCCGGACCTTTGTCCATTTCGGCTGCCCGGGGCCGGATCTCATTTTCCGCAAATTCCTGTACTGTTTTGCGGATGAGCTGATGTTTCATGCAGGGATTACAATCCATACCGGTTCCTTTGCTGTGTGTTCCCGGAAAGGTTACGCCCCAAGGGCGGCTTCAAGAATGTTCCGGTAGTCGGCCGGCCTTAAGTCCCTGGGATTGGATGCATTGGAGTTGTTCTTAAAGGACATGTCGGCAATCAATTGAAACTGGTCAGATCCGATATTCAGGTCTTGGAACACTGGAATCTCAAGGGCCTTGGACAGGTCTTTTATTTTCTCGATGAAACGTTGGGCTGCCTGGTCATCGGATGCGGCATCAATGCCGATGGTCCGGGCCAGGGCCGCCATTTTCCGGGTGCAGGCCGGCAGATTGTAGTCCAGGACATGGGGAAGAAACATGGCATTGGCCACCCCGTGGGGAATGTCATACAAAGCACCGATGGACTCGGAGATGCAGTGCACCGCCGTGACATCGGCATTGCCGAATGCCAGGCCGGCCACCATGGAACCGTACATGAGATTTTCTCTGTGCCGTGCATTGGCCTGGATATCGGCAAAGGCCTTTTCAATGGATCCCAGAATCAGCCCCACCGCCTTTACTGCATGGGTATCGGTGATCAGGCTGGCTGGCTTTGCCAGATAAGCTTCCACTGCATGGGTCAATGCATCCATGCCGGTGGATGCTATCATGGGCTTCGGCAGTGTAAGGATAAGATCCGGATCCACAATGGATACCGCCGGATACAGCTTCGGGCCCTTGATGCTCATCTTGAATTTACGTTCCACATCGGTGATCACCGATACCCAGGTGACCTCTGATCCAGTACCGCAGGTGGTGGGAATGGCCATGAACGGCAGGGGATCGGCGGCATATTTTGCCTTGCCTTCATAATCCTGGATATCCCCCGGATTGGTGGCCAGCAGGGCCAGGGCTTTTCCCGCATCCAGCGGACTGCCGCCTCCCAGGCCGATCACAAGATCCGGCTTTTGCCGCCGCAGTTCAGCAGCGATTTTGTTGATGGTATCGGATTTAGGGTTTGCTTCGATGCTGTCATATACCGGAATCTTTCCCAGCCGGTCCAGCACCGGCGCAGCAAGACCGGCCTGGACCACGCCCTTGTCCGTCACCAGAACCGGGTTTTTTGCCGCAATAACCGTTGAAAGCGTCTGGATCTGTCCTGGTCCGAAATACAGCCGTGACGGCATATGATACTGCATGGTATCCTCCCAGGGTCAAACACACAGGCAAAACAAAACCGGTTCCGGCTCTGTTTTGCCTGTGTAATGCTTTATTTTGTTTGATTTTTGTCTGATTGCCTGACTGTGGCGGATTTCTATGCGAGATGCTCTGCAACCAGTTCGGCAATATCTCTGGTTTTTACCTGTTCATCCTTGTCCAGTTCTTTCATGCCGTCTTCGATCATGGTCAGGCAGAACGGACATCCCACAGCCACGGTGTCGGCTTTTTCGTCCACAATCTCTCTGGACCGCTCCACATTGATGCGGGAACCGATGGTTTCCTCCATCCACATGCGGCCGCCGCCGGCCCCGCAGCAGAAACTTTCCGTGCCGTGCCGCGGCAGTTCATTCAGGCCTTGGCTGGACAACGTGTTCAACACATTCCGGGGTGCATCGTAAATGTCATTGTACCGGCCCAGATAGCAGGGGTCATGATACGTGAGCGCACCGGCCAAAGATTTATTCACCCGGATTTTTCCATCGGCAATGAGTTGATTGATGAAATCACTGTGGTGAACCACCTCGTAGTGGCCCCCCATCTGGGGATAATCATGCTTCAGGGTGTTCAGGCAGTGGGGGCAGGCCGCGATGATTTTTTTCACGCTGTATCCGTTGAGCACCTCGATATTTTCCGTGGCCATCATCTGATACATCATCTCGTTGCCGGACCGGCGGGCAAAATCACCCGTGCATTTTTCCTCGGTGCCCAGAATGGCGAAATCCACATCAGCGGCTTTCAGAATCTTCACCAGGGCTTTGGACACCTTCTGAGTGCGGTCGTCAAAGGATCCGGCACATCCCACCCACAGCAGATATTCCGCATCCGGGTGGTCGGCCATGAGCTTGACATCCAGGCCCTCGGCCCAGTCAGCCCGCTTGTCGTATCCGATGCCCCACGGGTTACCGTTGCGCTCAAGCCCCTTGAACGCGGTATTGAGCTCTTCAGGATATTCCCCCTGCATCAGGGTCTGACCCTGGCGCATGGCAATGATCCGGGGCACGTGCTCGATGGTCACCGGGCAGACCTGTTCACAGGCCCGGCAGGTGGTGCAGGCCCACAGGGTATCCAGGGCGATCACATCCCCCACCAGTGCTTTTTCAGGCTTGAACACCGCTATTTTTTCCTTGGTTTTGGCATCTGCCTCTTCATCCCCGGTCAGGGTCTTTGCCAGTTTTGCCCGAAGGATCAGGTTGTCGGCATTGGCGTAAAGCTCCGCCTTGAGGGTGTCATTGAAATCATGCAGGTTCAGCGGCTTGTCCGTAACATAGGTGGGGCACACCTCCTTGCACCGGCCGCACTCAGTACAGGTGTACAGATCCAGCCCCTGTTTCCAGTTGAGCTGGTGCAGGTGATTGACGCCCAGGGTTTCATCCTCCCACACGGATTCATCCTCAAGATCCAGCAGTTTGATCTTTTCATGGGGATAATCCAGGCTTTTGAGAAACACGTTGGGCAATGAAGTAATGACATGAAAATGCTTGCCCAGGGGCAGAAAATTCAGAAAGGTCAGCTGGGTAATGATATGGATCCAGAACATCAGGCCCATGACCCGTTCCATACCTGTGGCGGAAAATCCGGATATCACGTTGCCGGCCAGGATGGTCACCGGGGTCCAGACAAACTCCTGACCAAATGTCGGGTTGTTGAAAAAGTGCAGATCCCCGGGATTGCCGTATGAGGTGATCAGGTTGAACCGGGCCCCGTCATACAGCAGGTCCGATATCATCAACACCCCGATCATGCCCAGGACCAAATAGGCTTCCCAGGTATTGTGAAGCCGGGGCGGCTTGACCACCAGGCGCCGGTAAAACGCCCAGATCACCATGATCAGGACCACCCCTTCCATGATGTCTTTCAAAAAAATGTACAGGTACCCCAGAATCGATGATTCTCCCAGCAGCGGCAGCTGGAACCCGTGAACATATCCCTCTCCGTACAGGGTGATGGACCGGATGAGCAGGACACAGAATCCCCAGAAGATCAGGGCGTGCATGATACCGGATGCCCGTTCTTTTTTCCGGCCCACCAGGCGTTTCTGGCCCAGGGCGATGACCACCATATTTTTTAGCCGGTCCTTGATCCGGTTGAACCGGTCTGTTGGCTCCAGCGCCATCAGCAACAGAATTCTCTGATACATGGTCCTGGCAAAAATACCCAGGCCCACCACAAGCAAAAGGGTCATGAACAGTGGACTCATATCAACCTCATGTACAAATTTCAGGGTTCAGGATTATGGGCGGTCAGGCCCGTATTTTTTTTATTTCTTCCTTGAGCGATGGTACCACATCAAAGAGGTCCCCGACAATCCCAAAATCAGCCACATTGAAAATCGGTGCTTCCGGGTCCTTGTTCACTGCCAGAATCACCTTGGAACCATTCATGCCCGCCAGGTGCTGAATCGCACCGGAGATCCCCACGGCAATATACAGCGTCGGTGCCACGATTTTGCCGGTCTGACCCACCTGTTTGTTGTGGGCCATCAACCCCGCATCCACCATGGCCCGGGAAGAACCGAATCCGGCAGCCAGATCATCGGCCAGGGCTTTGACCAGATCAACACCGGCCTGGTCCTTGGCACCCCGACCCACGGACACGACAATATCCGCATCCGTCAGATCGATTTCACCGGATGCATCGGAAATCAGCTCCTTGACCTTGGCATCGGTATCTGCTTCCGGCGGATCCAGCGTGACCACGTTTTCCTTGCCCGTGACTTCCGGGTCCGGCTCAAACGCCCCGGCCCGGACCAGGGCCACCAGTTTGGGCGCATGGATCTTCACTTTCTGAAGCACCTTGTTGGCAATGGCGGGACGAATGATCTGGACCGCATCACCGTCAATGGTTACATCAATAATTTCATTGGCACAGGCGGCTTCCAGCTGAACCGCCACCCGGGGGGCCGCTGCCTTACCGGTTTCAGAAAACCCGAACCACACCATGTCTGCGTTGAATTCATTGGCTGCCTGAACAACGGCAGCGGTAAACGGTTTGGCGGAAAAAATTTCCATGGACGGGTCATCCACGATATACTGGGTATCTGATCCCGCGGCCGCCAGCTTTGGCGCCAGATCCTTCACCTGGCTGCCCACCGCCACGACGGCGGTTTGTGCCCCCAGTGCCCGTGCTTTGGACAACAGTTCGGTCGTGCTGCCCTTGAGCTCGCCCTGCTTGATATCTGCAACTACAAGTATGTTTGTCATCGTCTTTTATCCTTCACGTATGATATGGGGTTATAACACCTTGGCCTCATTTACCAGCAGATCCACCACCTTGGCGGTGATCTCCGCAGGATCGCCTTCGAATTTCTGTCCGCCTTTGCGTTTTTCCATGGCCATGAATTCCACGATCTCGGATTTCGGGTCAGTGCCCCCCACGTCTTCAAAAGATGTTCCCAAGCCGGCCAGATCCATGACATTGATTTTTTTCTTCTTGGCCATCATAATGCCCCGCATGGCCGGCAGTCGGGGTTCATTGATCCCGTCACTCACCGTGACAACAGCCGGCAGGGTCAGATCCACGATCTCGGTGCCTTCGTCTCCCAGCCGGGATACCTGAATATGGGACTCATCAGTGACTTTTATCTCGATAACATTACTGACGCAGGGAATGTCTAAAAATTCCGCCAGCATGATGCCGGCCTGGCCGGCATCCGTGTCCTGGGCCTGCTTGCCAGTGATCACCAGGTCATACTCTCCTGCTTCAAACACTTTTTGCAGCACTCTGGCAAAAGTGGGTGAATCCGCTTTTGCCAAATTCGGATCATCAATATGAATGGCATTGTCAATCCCCATGGCATAGCATTTGCGGATGATATCGGTATTGTCTCCACTGCCCATGGATACCAGGGTGGTATCCGCCTTGTGAGACTCTTTGAGTTGAACCGCGGCTTCCACGGCATTTTCATCCCAGGCATTGATCACATACTGCAAGCCCTTTTCCAGGATGGCGCCATTCTCCACATGGATATTCAACTCCACATCAACGACTTTTTTTACAGTTGTCAAGATTTTCAATGGTTTCTCCTCACTATTTGAATCATATTCGGGGGTAACCTCTCCCTGTTTTCAGGAGATTCCCCGCATGTAATTACTGCTCTGGATAAGACGGTGTTCGCCGCATACCACCATGATCTGGTCTTCCCCGGCGGGAAATGCCAGGGTCATGTTCAATGATTTTCCCATGGTCGCTGCCAGGGCCGTGGGCCGGGAATTGGAAATGATCACCGGGATCCGCGCCCGGGCCGCTTTCTGGACCAGCTCATAGCTGATCCGGGATGACAGCACCAGAATCCGGGCCCGGTCCAGGGTATGATCCAGGAACGCCTTGCCGACAGCTTTGTCCAGGCCGTTGTGACGGCCGACATCCTCGGCGAACGCCAGGGTCTCTCCGTCAAGTCCGAACAGCAGGGCCGCATGAGACCCCCGGGTCCGCTGGTAGAACCGCTGGTTTTTGGACAGGGCGGCAATACAGGCCATGGCCCGGTCCAGGGACAGCTTGAAACCGTCCGGAGCCGGCTGCACCGAAGACTGGATGTCTTTGAGCATCTCCTTGCCGCAGATGCCGCAGCTGGTCTGGCTGACAAAGCCTTTTCGTTTGAGCAGATGGCCGATCTTTTTTTTCCGATCTTCCGTCAGCCAGACATCGATGACATTGGGATCCAGGTTGACATCATACCCGATGGTCCGGATATCCTCCGGCCGGTTCACCAGGCCTTCCCCCAGACAGAACCCGGCCGCGTGCCAGATCTCGTTGCCCGGGGTCCGCATCACCACGGAATAGGGGTGGTCTTCGATGCGGATCAAAAAGGGCTCTTCCCCGATCAGCTCCATGGAGACGGGATCACAGGTGCCGGCACTGCATTCAAACACCGTGAACTGCTGGGTATGTCTTTTTTTGATATCCACCCTTTTTCCTGATCCTTCACCCCTGTATTGTTGTCATAACTGCTGCCATGAACGCCATAGAGCAACTTTTTATATTACCCGCTTTTCAGCAAAAAGTCCATGGCTTATGCACCAGGGAATGCCATGGCCTGGGCATAGACAAATGCGGCCTGGAGATAGGAGGTGGGACACAAAGGGAAACACTCCTTGCAGTCGTTGCAGTACTGGGCCGCAATTTCCGGCACAAAGCTGATCTCCTTGTTGATGCCCCGGTCCACGAATCCAATGGCGTGTTTCTGCGCCACTTCCGCACAATACCGCACGCACAGACCGCAGTGGATACAGAAAGAGGGATCTCTTTCATACCGGTTGGGGTCGGCCCCATAGACTTTTGCCAGTTCCGTCAGCTGCGGTGCATCCGGTGCATGGGCCATGAGCAGTTCAAGAATGGTTTTGCGCAGCCGGTCCACTTTTTCAGAACGGGTTTTCACCTTGATATCTTTTGCCGCCGGGAATACACACGACACCACATACTTGGTCCAGCCCCGGTCTTCCACCTCCACGATACACAGCCGGCAGCCCCCGAACGGCTCCAGTTTTTCATGATGGCACAGCGTGGGGATGAAAATACCCTCTCTTTGTGCCACCTCCAGAACGGTCATGCCCGGATCCGCGGTCACGGTCTGCCCGTCGATCTCAAATTGAATATCTCCCATGGGGACCTATCCTTTCTCTTTTGTCTTTTTCCGGATGGTTCGTTCTTCTTCAGGCACCGGGTCCGGCACCGGTTCACCCGACAGTTTGATCACGGAGGAAAATTTGGGCGGACACACTTCAAAGCAGGTGCCGCACCGGGTACATTTGTCCTGATCGATGATATGGATCAGTTTCTTGCCGCCGTCAATGGCATCGGCCGGGCACTGCTTGCGGCAGGTACCGCAGCCCGTGCATCTGTCCGGATCGATGTAAAAACTGATCAGCTCCTTGCAGGACAGGGCCGGGCATCGCTTGTCATGAATATGGGCCTCATACTCGTCACGGAAATATTTCAGTGTGCTTAAAAACGGGTTGGGCGCACTTTTGCCCAGGGCGCACAAGGACGCTTCCACCGCGGTCTCCGCCAGTTCCTCCAGCAGCTCGATATCCCCTTCTTTGCCTTTGCCTTTGGTAATATTGGTCAATATCCGGTGCATCTGGCGCAGCCCTTCTCTGCAGGGCACGCACTTGCCGCAGGATTCATCGGTCAAAAACGCGATAAAATACCGGGCCACATCCACCATGCAGGTGTCTTCGTCCATGACAATCATGCCGCCGGACCCCATCATGGACCCGGCCTTGGTCAGCTCGTCAAACCCCACCTGCAAGTCCAGCAGATGTTCAGGGATGCAGCCGCCGGACGGCCCGCCCGTCTGAACCGCCTTGAATTTCTTGTTGTTGGGAATCCCGCCGCCGATATCATAGATGATCTCTTTGAGGGTCATGCCCATGGGCACTTCCACCAGGCCGGTGTTGGTGATCTTTCCCACCAGTGAAAAGATCTTGGTACCCTTGGAACTGTCCGTGCCCACCGAAGTGAACCAGTCCGCGCCCTTGTCGATGATCAGCGGGATGTTGGCCCAGGTTTCCACGTTGTTCAACACGGACGGCCGTTCCCACAATCCTTTGACATTGGACCGCACATACTTGGGACGGGGTTCGCCGGCCTTGCCTTCCAGAGAAGTCATGAGCGCGGTGGATTCCCCGCACACAAACGCCCCGGCCCCCTGGTGCACGATCACCTTGAAATCAAAACCAGACCCCAGGATGTTCTCTCCTAAAAGCCCATAATGTTCCGCCTGCTTGATGGCCAGGTGAATGTTTTCCACGGCCAAAGGATATTCCTGGCGCACATAGAAATATCCTTCATGGGCACCGACGGCATATCCGCCTAAAATCAAACCTTCCAGGATGGAATGGGGGTTGCCTTCCAGCAAAGCCCGGTCCATGAACGCCCCGGGATCGCCTTCATCCGCATTGACAATCACGTATTTAATGGGTTCTTCCGCATTTCTGGAGCCTTCCCATTTTCTGCCGGCAGGAAACCCGGCCCCGCCCCGGCCCCGGATATTGGATTTTTTGACCTCTTCCAATACTTCAAGATCGGTCATCTGTCCCAACGCCTTGGCCAGTGCGGCATATCCCCCTAAAGCCAGGTAGTCTTCGATGCGTTTGGAGTCGATTTTGATGTTGTTGCACAGCACCGTGCGCTGCTGAGACCGGTAAAACGGAATATCCGATTCCTTGACGGCCCGATCACCCGTGGCCGGATCCTTGAAGCACAACCGTTCCACCACCTGGTTGTTTTTAATGGTCTGTTCCACAATTTCAGGCACATCTTTTGCCTGAACCTGAAGATAGCAGATCTCTTCCGGGTAAATCACCACCACCGGGCCCTGTTCACAGAATCCCGGACAACCGGTCCCTTTGGTGGACACGGTGGCGGACAATCCCTGGGCTTCGATTTCCTTTTCAAATGCGGCGATGACTTCATCCGCACCGGATGCCACACATCCGGCACCCGCACAGATGGATACACAGGGGCTGTCAGGATCTCTCCGGGTCAATATCTCCTGCCGGAAACTTTCCAAAGCCTCCGGCGTTTCTAACCGTGCCATAATTTTCCCCTATTCATATGTTTTCAAGGCGCTGGACGCCTTGACCGGTGACATTTTGCCATGAACCTTGCCGTCCACTTCCATGACAGGCCCCAGGGCGCAGCATCCCAGACAGTTCACGGTTTCCAGACTGAACTTCAAATCCAGATCGGTTTCTCCGGGTTTGATGCCGGTGGCATCCTCCACCGTGTCCAGAATCCTGGTGGCCCCCCGGACATGACAGGCCGTGCCCATGCAGATATGCACCTTGTGCCGTCCTTTAGGAACCAGGCTGAACGCCTTATAAAACGTGGCGATATGCTGAATCCGGGTCATGGGGACGGACAGTTTTTCACTGACCCGTGCCAGGGCCTGTTTGGAAAGCCAGTTGTTCTCACTTTGAATATCCAGCATGATCTGAAGCAAGTTGCTGGCTTCTCCATGATGCTTCTCGATTATCTGATCTACTCTTTCAATTTCCATCGGATGCTTCCCGTAAAATTTTTTTGGTTATGCCCCGGCCAGTTCGTAGCAGTTACTGGCCGTATCATACTTGACCATACCGTGGCGGGAGGAGGTGATCATATGACGGGACACCTCGGACGGGTTCAATCCCAGGTGCCCGGAAAGATCACTGGTGGACAACGGCTTTTCCTTTAACAGCAGCAGAATCTGGCTCACGGCCAGCTTGTCTCTGAGCATCCGGTCGAACAGGTCGTCTGTTTCCGGACGGCTGAAAAAGTCCTGATACGCTTTTTTGGACTTCACCGGCACCCGCAGTTTTTCTCTTTCCGCCAGGCGGATGAACGGTACCAGGTTTCTGGCGGCGGCCAGCTTGAATTTGACCGTATCCGGATCCATTCCTTCGGCCGCACCCAAGGGGCCTATTTCTGTAATCTGCCGGCTGAAATCATCTGTATATTTTGCCAGCAAATGGCCATCCGCGCCGGACATGAAATCGGTTCTCAGCCGGTCCGGATCGAGCCCGATATGGGTCAATATTCTTTTGGCGATATAGGTATTGGCAAACGCATCATAATTGCCATGGGTGACATAATTGCATTCATCCAGCTTGCATCCGCCGATGAACACGCCGTCATGGCCGTTGGAAAACGCTCTGAAGATGAACTCCAGATCCACCCGGCCCGAACACATCACCCGGATCAGCCGCATCTCATTTGCAT
>JAABTO010000044.1 GCA_011389835.1 Desulfotignum sp.
TCATGAACAAGAAATTGACGCAGATAGAAGGGATTCAGATCATTAAATCCTCTTTTGTCATCGATAACGTCAAGGAAAAGAAAATGTTTCTGCTGGATCTGGAGGAAGAATACAGAGTTTAGGAAATCAAGCCAATTTAAATTTCATAACATAAGGAGTCAGCGTATGGATAAAATTATTATCACCGCAGCCATCACCGGTTCGGTTCACATTCCCACCATGAGTGATTACCTGCCCATCACGCCCGACGAGATCGTGGAGGATGCGGTCAAGGCCTGGGAGGCCGGTGCCGCCATTGCCCACATTCATGTGCGGAATCCTGAAAACGGGCTGCCGGTGTCGGACCCGGACCTGTTTCTGGAGGTGCATTCCAAAATCAAATCCCGGTGCAACATGATCCTGTTGCCCACCACCGGGGGGGGGATGAACCAGACCACGGAAGAGAAACTGATTCCCATCAAGAAACTCAAACCGGAAATGTGCTCGTTTGATCCGGCCCCTTTCAATTTCGGCATCTTTCAGATCGCCAGCCGGTTCAAGGAATTCAAGCATGACTGGGAAAAGGATTATCTGGAACTGTGCAAGAACGTGACCTTCCGTCCTACTTTCAATGACGATCTGATCTATGCCAAAACCTTTCTGGAGATCGACACCAAACCGGAATTCGAGATCTATGAACTGGGCCATGTGTCGTACGTGAAATGGCTGATGGAGGAAAACCTGGTAAAACTGCCGGTGCACCTGCAGTTCGTGTTCGGTCCCATGGTGGGGTGGATGACCCCGTCGGTCAAGCACCTGGTACTGATCCATGACGAGGCCAAAGAGGTACTAGGACAAGAGAATTTCACCTGGTCCGTGGCAGCAGGCGGCCGGTATCAGATTCCCATCACGTCCACAGCCATGGCCATGGGGGCCCAGAATGTTCGGATCGGGCTGGAGGATTCCGTGTATGCGGGCAAAGGGGTGATGGCCAAGGCATCCGCGGATCAGGTCAAGATGGTCAAAAACGTGGCAAAGGAGATGAGCCTGGTTCCGGCCACCTCAGATGAGGCCAGAGATATTTTAGGGCTCAAGGGGCTGGACAAAGTCAATTTTTAGAGGATGACACAAACCGTGAAACATTAAGGAGGGATCATTGAACTACTCAGGTTATGCTTCAATCCATGCAAGACACATTCCTGACAAGGTTTGCCTGATCGAAAGATCACCCGGGGCGGGCACCCGGCGCACCTTTACCTGGCAGGAATTCAATGATGAGATCAACCGCACTGCCAATTACCTGGCAAAAGAACTGGGGGTGAAAAAAGGGGATTTTGTCATGCATCTCCAGAATAATTCCCTGGAGTGGCTGGTTACCTATTATGCCATCATCCGACTGGGGGCGGTCGTGGTGCCGCTGAATTTCCGGTTCGAAGGCCCGGATGTCCAGTATGCGGCAGGCGTGTGCAACCCGGACGTGTTTATTCTGGGGTCGGAATTTTTAGGCGTGGTTCAACCGATTCAGGACACCTTGACCACCATCAAGCATTTTATTTGTGTCGGCAAAGATGCGCCGTCGGACATGATCGATTATGCCGATGTCCAGAAATACGATAATACGGACGATGCCATGGTGCAGGTGGAACGGGATCACGGACTGGCCATGATGTTCACCTCCGGCACTACCGGCAAACCCAAGCCGGTGCTCCACACTCATTATTCGCTGAACAGCACGGCCGTGGGCAACGGCATGACCTATTTTGTGCAGAAGGATGACAATTATCTGATTTTTCTGCCGCTGTATCATTCCGGCACCCTGTTTCTGTGGGCCCCATTTTACGCCACCGGTGCGGCCGGCACCATTATCAAGGATTTCAAGGACCCCAAATGGATCATTGAAGCCATTGCCGCAGAAGGCTGCACCGATACCTTGTTTGTGGTGCCCATTGCCATCGCCATTCTCAATGCCGTGAACAAGGGCACGATTCCGCTGTCTGATTATGACCTGTCTTCCTGGAAATACATGGAAGTAGGTGCCCAGCCCGTGCCTTTCGACATCATGAAGGAGCTGGTGGAAAAACTGCCCTGCAAGGTGTCTAATATTTACGGTATCACCGAAGGCGGCGGGGGCGGCACCTTTAACCTGTACCCGGAAGAGGTCCTGACCAAGCCCGGTTCCATCGGCAAACCCACCTTTAGCGTGGAAGCCAAAATCGTGGATCCTTTGGGTGAAGAACTGCCTGCAGGCGAGGTGGGCGAACTGGTTTTCAGAACGCCGCGCATGATGTACGAGTATTATTCAAATCCTGAAAAAACCGCAGAGACCATCAAAAATGGTTGGCTTTTTACCGGAGATCTATTAAAAAGAGACAAAGATGGGTATTTTTATATTGTGGACCGCATGAAAGACATGATCACCAGCGGCGGTGAAAATATCTATCCCGTGGAAATCGAGGATGCGCTCATGGACCATCCGGATATCGATGATGTGGCCTGTATCGGATATCCGGATGACCGGCTGGTGGAAATCGTGATGGCGGTGGTTCAGCTCAAGGAAGGGCGGCAGATGACTGAAGAGGATGTGATCGAGTTTGCCAAAACCAAGCTGTCGCTGTACAAGGTGCCTCGGAAGGTGATATTTGACGAAGTCCCTAGAAATCCCACGGGTAAACTGATGAAACCCCAGCTCAGACAGAAATATACCGGCCGTAAGGAGGCGTTTAAACAACTGGCATAAGTTCCGACCCAGGTTACCACCAGTGTGGATGTAACGGCCCGCTGCTCTGATAACATCATAATTTTAAACTTTTTAGGAAAGGAACAGACATGATGAAATTTCGCACATCTTCAAGTTTACTGCTGGCATTGACGGTAGCTGTCTTGATGGTCATTTGCTCCGGAACAGTGTTTGCTTCGTCGCTGGACAAATGGAAACCGGATTTCGATCCCAGTGGGGCCAAGTACAAATGCATTGTTTCCAATGTGTCCACACCCGCCCTGGTGGGCACCTATGCCGGGTTTGAAATGCGCGATGAGTTGTGGAAACGTACCAACGGTCAGATCTACATCGATTTCAAACCCCTTTCCATTTTGGGCGGCGAAGTGGAGGTGCTCAACATGCTTCAGATGGGTGCCATCCAGGGCATGGGGGTGTCTTCTGTGGCATCCACCAACTTAGGACCCCGGTTCGGCATCGTCAACCTGCCGTTTCTGGTGGATTCTTTTGAAAAGCTGGACAAGTTCACTTCCAATGAAAAACTGTTCGGCCATTTCATGAACGCCATGGATCATCAGGGTATCACCGGTCTGGACATCACCGGATACGGCCATTACGGCTGGGCCACCACTGAACCGGTGAGAACCATTGCCGATGCCAAAAAAGTCAAATTCAGAACGGCTGAAGCAGCCGTGAACCAACTCTCCTACCGAAACTGGGGATTCAATCCGGTGTCCATGCCCTGGCCGGATGTGCCGGTGGCATTGAAACAGGGCGTCATCACCGGTCTGGATCACACCCTGGCCGTGTGCTACCTGACCAAAAAATTTGAAGTGGCCAAATATTTTACCGAGATCAACTATGCCCAGGGGCTGTTTATCTGGATTTTCAACAAGGCCTGGCTGGCCAGCCTGCCCGATGATTTGCGGCAGACCTTTATTGAGACGGTACATGATATCGCTGCCGAGAACCGGAAAAGAACCGCTGTCTGGGAACAGGAGAACAAAGTGGCTGCCCAGGGGGAAGGGGTGGAATTCATCCAGCTGCCTGATGCGGAAATAGAAATTCTCAAAGAACAGAGCAAGCCCACTTATGAAAAATATGCCGATGAAATCAACAGGCTGTATCCCGGGGATACTTACAGACCGGATAATTTCTTAAAAGAGGTGCAGGATTTTTTAACCGAATAATATCGGAAATTTGACGGGGCGGGCCTGTTTGTTTTAAGCAGGCCCGACTCTTTTATCAATCATTGAATCCGGAGTTGATTATATATGCTTGGGAAAATGCTGAAGAAACTGGATGCAGCGGCCAGCCATTTTGAAGAATGGACCCTTTTCATTATTGTGATCACCGCGTTGATCGCGTTGTTTTTCAATGTGGTACTGCGGTATGGATTCAATTACACCCTTGCCTGGAGTGAAGAATTGGTGCGGATTGTGATTATTTACTCCACGTTCGTGGGGGCCAGTGTGGCGGTCAAGCAGCGGGCCATGATCCGTATTGACGCCGTGGTCCAGATTTTTCCCAAACTCAAAAAAGGCCTGACTTTTTATACCAATATCCTGATGCTGGTGTTTGCCGGGATGATGATTTATTATGGATATAAAATGACCCATCTCCAGTATTTGACCCACCAGAAAACCATCATCATGCAGATTCCCCTGGTTGTTGTATACGCCGTCATGCCTGTTACAGGCATGATGGTGTTTCTCAGGACGATTCAGGTGATGGTTCAGGATTTTACATCAAAATAAAAAGGGCCTTTTTCCATGCAGACAAGTGATCTGATTATTCTCTGTGTTCTGTTGGGGTGCATGTTTACCTATGTACCTGTTTTTCTGTGCCTGTTTTTCACCGCTGCCATCGGGCTGATTTTTTTTCTGGACATGCCCCTGGGACTGTTGATCCAGACCTTATTTAGAAGTCTGGATAACTTTTCTCTGGTGGTGGTGCTGTTTTTTATCCTTTGCGGCAACATCATGAGCAAGGGAAAAACCGTGGAAAAACTGATCAACCTGGCCAATGCCCTGGTGAGCTGGCTGCCGGGAGGCTTGGGCATGGCCGGCGTCATCGGATGCGGACTGTTCGGTGCCATCTCCGGCTCCACGGTGGCCACGGTGGTGGCCCTGGGCGGGTTCATGATCCCGGCGTTGATGAGAAACGGGTATGATGAAAAATATACCCTGGGACTCATGACCACCTCTCCGAACCTGGGCGTGATCATTCCCCCCAGCATCAGCATGATATTTTATTCCATGATCAGCAATGTGTCGCTGGAAGGGTTGTTCATTACCGGGTTTATCCCCGGGCTGCTGATTATTTTCTGTGTCTGTCTCTACAGCTGGCTCAAATACCGGAACAGGACCGATATCAAACGGCTGCCCGCTCCGAGACTGGGAGATCTGCTGGCGATTTTCAAGGAAGGGTTCTGGGCGTTGATGCTCATTGTCATCATCTTCGGCGGGATATTCTCCGGCATGTTCACGGCCAATGAGGCTGCTGTGGTGGCATCCGTATATGCGCTGTTTGTGGAATATTTTATCTACCGGTCCATGGGTTTCAACGATATCAAGGATGTAACCGTGAGTTCTGCGGTCACATCTGCCACCCTGCTGCTTATCGTGGCATCCGCCACCTGTTTCGGCCGGTACCTGACGTTTGAAAACATTCCCAACCGGGTGGCGGAGGTGGTAGTCTCCACCATTCAGTCTCCCATCGTGTTTTTACTGGCCATGAACATCCTGCTGCTCATCATCGGCATGTTCATGGACATCATTTCCGCCACATTGATTTTAGGACCGGTCTTTCTGCCGCTTTTAGGTCCGTTTGGTGTGGATCCCATGCACTTTGGACTGATCATGACCGTGAATCTGGCCATTGGATACTGCACGCCGCCTATGGGGGTGAGTCTGTTCATAACCGGATCCCTGGCCAAGCGGGATATAATCTATGTTTCAAGGGCCATCTGGCCGTTTTTGATCATCCAGATCAGTGTCCTGTTCTTTTTGACATATTTCCCCCAGGTCGTGCTGTTTCTGCCCCGGTTGTTTGGATACAATTAACCGATAAAACCATTCATTGCAGCGTCCCCTGTGGCCATGCCGGCGGGGACGCTATATGCCTTTGCTCATGATGTCGGGATTGTGGCGCAGCCTTTCCTGAATCCCTCTGGACACGCTCCAGTGCTGTTCAAACTCATCCCAGAAAGCCCGGTTCTCATCTTTCCAGTTGTCGCCGAACCTCAGATCAAAATGGTCGCCCAGTTTGTCAAACAGCAGCTTCCAGGTGGGCTTGCCCTCATTTCTGGCATCCATGAATTCTTCGATCAATGTGTCCAGATCACTTAAATGCTCCTTGGGCAGATAAGACAGTGCCCCTTTTTTGATGGATTCCATCAGGGCCTGAGGGTTCATGGCATTGGCGGTGAGCATGATGGCCGGAATATCCCGTTTGACACATTCCTCCAGCAGCTTGATGCCGTTGACGCCCATAATGTCCAGAATAGCCAGGTCATACCGGGTGTGGTAGATTTTTTCCGACGCGGTTTCGTAGTCAGTGGCAGAATCCACAGTGGCTGTATCCAGAATCTCCTGAATGGTTTCGATGATGTCTTTTTCATCATCCACCGCCAGAATGTGTTTGCCTTTCAAAAAAGATGTGGCCATGAAACGTCTCCCTATATGATCATATTAAAAGGTATATATTGTGATTTTCTTTTTAAAATTTTGCAAAAATCTGTCCTATATTGATTAATTAAGTAAAATTTAAATATTCCTTAATTTTATTTTGTTACCTAAATTTATTCAAAAAGTCAAGAAATAAACATGGATCCCAGATATCTGCAACCTGATGAGAATCTGGTTGCAGAAACTGTTTCCATTCAATATGTTAACCATGTTGCATCGTCTTTGCAACAATGATTTTCAATCCGTTTGTGGGAACAAAAAAAGATGATGACGCCATTTACCAGCAAGATTGGGGGATGTTCTGATTGTGGGGCTCAATACGGACGAGTCCGTGAAAAAGATCAAAAAAGAGAAACGACCGGTTGTTTGCCCGTAAGAACATTTCCCCGGTTTTTGGATTGTCCGAACCTGGTGCATGGGGTGTTTACCCGGTTGGGCGGGGTGAGTCGTCCGCCGTTTGACTCTCTGAATGTGGGATTTGGCGTTGGAGACGATCCAGCCGCTGTCACGGAAAACCGGCATCGAATCCTGTCCTGGCTGGGGCTGTCCCGGGCGGTCTTTTTGAATCAGGTTCATGGCACAGAGATTCTGGTTCTTGACAGCAACGACACGATTGATTCGAATCTGTACTGGGAATCCGGTTACTCTGGATCCGGGACTCTTCTGGCGGCAGATGCCGTGGTGACCAATCTGGCACAGACGGCCCTGGTGATCCAGGTGGCGGATTGTCAGGCAGTCATGCTGGCGGATCCAGTGAAAAACGTCATTGCCAACGTGCATTCCGGCTGGCGGGGGAGTATCAAAAACATCATCGGTCGGTGCGTGGATGTCATGATCCAAAGATTCGGCTGCGACCCCCGGCAGATCCTGGCTGGCATCTCCCCATCCCTGGGCCCTTGCTGCGCCCAGTTCATCCATTATCGAAAAGAGATTCCCGAACCGCTGTGGCGGTATAAACTGCCGGATCAAGAATATTTCGATTTCTGGCGGATGTCTGTGGATCAGCTGCGTGAAAAGGGGCTTGATTTGAAGCATATTTCCAACATGTCCGAATGCACCCGGTGCCGGACCGATCTGTTTTTTTCCTATCGGCGGGCCGGAAACACCGGCCGGTTTGCCTGCGGCATCAGTTTGACATGATACATGAAAAGAATGGCGGATCATTGACTTTTTCACGTTGACTTCGCTGAGCGCATATGATAATTGCTCAGTGATAAATTGATCTTTGAACAGCTGTAAACGGCCTGAATGAAGAGATACTGATGAAAAAGGAAACCGGTAAAACCATCAGAGAATTAGGGTATTTTGCCAGCCTTGGCATGTCCGTGGCTTTGTCGATTTTCATCGGTCTCGGCCTGGGCCTCTGGCTGGATAAGAAGTTTGATACAAACCCTGTTCTGATGTTTGTGGGGCTGCTATTAGGAATAGTCGCCGGTTTCAGCAATATTATCCGGGCCGGGAAAAAAGGGAAAAAATATTAATGCAGAATCTGACAAAAGTGGTTGATCTGGTCACAAAATCCAACTGGCTTTTGCTGGTGATTGTCGCCATGGTGACGGTGATGACTACCTCCACCGCTTTTTATCTGGGGGTGGTGGCCGGCGGATTGATTGTGGCGGTCAATTTCCATCTTTTGAAGCGTACCATTGAAAAGGATATACGACCCGAGATGGTCATGGAAAAAGGACGATCCCTGACCGGACGCGTCCTGATAAAGTATTACATCCGATTCGCTGTCAGCGCTGTCCTGATTTTTCTGTTGATATCGAATCACATTGTTCATCCGCTGGGGCTTCTGACAGGGCTTTCGGTGGTGGTCGCAAGCGTGTTCCTGGTGACAGTGCTTGTGGTGACCCGATTATATTTCAAGGAGGCGGTATAAGGTGGAACATCCCTATTTATTACTGACATCGGTTTTTGGAGTGTTTGGATTGGAAGAATGGGCGGCAAGTCATCCACATGTGACCTATATGTGGCTCGCCATGATTATTTTGATTTTTTTCGGCTGGCTGGCGGGTAAAAGCATTTCCCTGGTGCCTGAAACAGCACAGAATGTGTTTGAGGTGTTGATTTCCGGAATGGAGGAATTTGTGGTCAGTATCACTGGAGAAGAAGGCCGCAAATCCTATCCCCTGCTGATCACCATTTTTCTTTTCGTGCTGGTGGGCAACCTCATGGGGCTGGTTCCTTCCCTGTATCCGCCTACCGCCAGTGTGAACACGACCATGGCGCTGGCATTGATCGCGGTGGGATGGAGCCATGTGGTGGGCATCTGGCATCACGGTTTCAAATACATCAAGCATTTTCTGGGGCCTGTACCCCTCATGATTCCTTTGTTCCTACCTATTGAATTGATTGCCCATACCGCCAGGGTGCTGTCTCTGACCTTCCGTCTGTTTGGAAATATGATGGGGCATGAACTGGTGGTATTGATTCTTTTGATGCTGGGCGGCATGTTTCTGGCCCCCCTGCCGGTGATGGCCATGGGTGTTTTTGTGGCTCTGGTTCAAGCATTTGTGTTTTTTCTTCTCTCCACCATGTATATTGCCGGTGCCATTGAAGAAGCACATTAAAAAAGTTGTTTTACGGGAAATGGAAGAAGCCCGTTTGGTATAACGTAACGTTTGTTTAACTTAAAGGTAAGAGGAGTCAAAAATGGAATTTCTTGTAGGTAGTGTATGGGCAGCAGGTCTGGCAATCGGTATTGCTGCATTCGGATGCGGTATTGGACAGGGCCTGGGTTTGAACGGTGCCATGAGCGGTATTTCCAGAAATCCGGAAGCAGCCGGTAAAATTCAGGTGAACATGCTGATCGGTCTGGCTCTGATCGAATCTCTGTGTATTTATGCACTGGTTGTGTCCCTGATCCTCATGTATGCCCATCCGGCACTTCAGGCTGCGACTGCTGCAATCGGCGCACATTAGGCCGTACACAAGCAATTAAGAAAAGATAACTGACAAAAAGGTGCAGGCGCTCAAAAGCGCCTGCACCTTTTTGCTTTAGGTCCTTTTGGACCGTCCTCCTAAAAACGGGGGGATGAAAAATTTTGGATATGGAAAACTGCAGGAATTCTACAACCTGGCAATCTCTTCGGTGGTAATCACCTTGATCTGATGTTTTTTGAAAATCTCAAGGGCTTTGTCATGGTCATCGAACCGGAACACCATGATGGCGTTTTTGCACTGTGGATTGGCAAAGGCATACATGTATTCCACGTTGACATTCTGCATCCACAGCGGATCCAGCACCTTGTTCAACCCGCCGGGTTCGTCAGACACTTCCACTGCCAGCACCTTGGTTCTTCCCACAGTGAATCCTTCCTTGCGAAGGGCCTGTTCCGCTTTTTCATTGTCGTTCACAATGAGTCGCAGCACGCCGAAATCCGTGGTGTCCGCCAGAGACAGGGCCCGGATGTTCACATCCGCATCCCGTAAAATGGCAGTGACTTCCGCCAGACGACCTTCCTTGTTTTCTATGAATATGGATATCTGTTCGGCAAGCATGTCAGTCTCCTTTTTTAAAAGTTACGGTTATCAATGACCCGAACGGCTTTTCCCTGGCTTCGCTGAATGGTTTTGGGTTCCACCAGCATGACTCTGGCGGTGACGCCCAAAGTTTCCTTGATATCAGTAGCGATTTTGTTTTCCATGGTCTGAAGACTTTTGATGTCGTCGCTGAAAACACTGTCGTTGATTTCCACTTTTATCGTCAGGGTGTCCAGGTTTCCTTTCCGGTCTACTTCCAGCTGATAATGGGGACGGGTGGTCTGTTTTTCCATGAGCACGCTTTCGATCTGGGAGGGAAACACGTTGACGCCCCGGATGATGAGCATGTCATCGGTCCGGCCGGCTGGTTTGGTCATGCGGACAAAGGTGCGGCCGCAGGTGCAGGGGGTCGGGTTCAACGAAGAAATGTCCCGGGTCCGGTACCGGATCACTGGAAACGCTTCCTTGGTGAGAGACGTGAACACCAGCTCTCCGGATTCGCCATACGGCAGTACCTGACCGGTTTCCGGATCGATGATCTCCACAATGAAGTGGTCCTCGAACACGTGAAGCCCGTTTTGCTCTTCTGTGCATTCAATGGACACGCCCGGCCCGATGATTTCGCTCAGGCCGTAGATATCCACCGCCTTGAGGTATAGTTTGGATTCCAGTTCATGCCGCATGTTTTCCGTCCAGGGTTCAGCCCCGAAAATTCCGGATTTGAAAAACAGATCCTTGAAATCCACCCCCATATCATCGGCCACTTCTGCCAGATGAAGAATATAGGACGGGGTCCCGCACAGAATCGTGGGCTTGAAATCCTTCATAATGGTGATCTGGCGCCGGGTATTGCCGCCGGAAACCGGAATGACCGAGGCTCCCAGCCGCTCGGCCCCATAGTGGGCGCCCAGGCCCCCGGTGAACAGTCCATATCCAAAGGCGTTGTGGATGATGTCCCCGGAGCCGGCACCGGCTGCCGAAAGACTTCTTGCCATGAGATCGGCCCAGGTGTCCACATCCCGGCGGGTATATCCCACCACCGTGGGTTTGCCGGTGGTGCCGGAAGATGCGTGAATTCTCACCACCTGCTCCATGGGCACGGCAAACATGTTGTAGGGATAGTTATCTCTTAAATCCTGCTTGGTGGTAAAAGGAATGTGCTGCAGGTCATCCAGAGACCGGATGTCTTTGGGGGTGATACCTGCGGTTTCAAACTGTTTTTTGTAAAACGGGACCGTGGCGCAGACCCGCTGAACAGTGTTCTGGAGGCGTCGTAACTGAATAGCTTCCAGGCCCTCTCTGGGCATGGTTTCAAAATCAATATCAAAAATGGGCATGGGGGTTTCCTTTTTGCAAACATAGCGGCAACCCGGCCGGAATCATGCCGGCCGGGTTAGTCAAGGGTTCCTTTGAATTCAGGCTTTCTTTTTTCAAGAAATGCGGCGGTTCCTTCCTTTGCGTCTTCACTGGACATGGTCAGGCCGAATGCATCATTTTCAATCCGGCACCCGGTTTCCAGATCCACATTGCTGCCGTTGAGGATCACTTCCTTGGCGGCCCGCAACGATGCCCGGCCCCGGGAGGCGATCAGTGTGGCGGTTTTCATCACGGTTTCCATGAGTTGTTCCGGTGCACAGATCTGGTTGACCATGCCGTATTCATACGCCTGCTGCGCGGTGATGTTTTTGCCGGTGAACACCATTTCCCGGGCCCGGCAGGTTCCCACCAGACGTGCCAGGCGCTGGGTCCCGCCGAATCCCGGAATCAGCCCCAGGGTGATTTCCGGCAGACCGAACATCGCTTTTTCCGATGCATAGATAAAGTCACAGGCCAGGGCCGCTTCGGAACCCCCGCCCAGGGCATAACCATTGACTGCGGCAATGGCGGGGATGGGCAGGCTTTCAATTTTTGAAAACACTTTCTGCCCTTTTCTGGAAAAATTTTTTCCCTGAAGCGGGGTCATGCGGCTCAGTTCCACGATGTCCGCACCCGCCACAAAGGCTTTTTCTCCGGCACCCGTGAGCACCAGCACCCGGATATGGCCATCGGCCGCCACCTGGTCCAGGGCCTGGTCCAGCTCGTCGAACAATGCATTGTTCAGGGCATTCAACGCCTTGGGCCGGTTGAACTGTATCAGGGCAATGTGATTTTCTTTTGATAAAATAATGGTTTCAAACGACATGGTCATCTTCTCCTTTTCGCTGTTGGTTGGTGTATCAGGTGATGGTCATAACTGTCTGGGATTGGTGGCATCCACATATCTCTGAACCCCGGTGGCGATGGCATCACACAGGGCATCCTGGTAGGCGGGATCCAGAAGCCGCTCACATTCTATTTTGTTGGATATGAATGAGGTTTCAATGAGAATGGCAGGCATGCGCGCGCCCAGAAGGACATAAAACGGGGCCTGCTTGACACCCAGGTCATTGACTTTTGAATATTTTTGTTTCATTCCCTGAACCAGAGACAGTTGAACATCATTTGCCAGGCGGGTGGATTCGCCGATTTTGGCATGTTTCATCAAATCGCTTAAAATAAATTCCAGATCGGAAATGTTTTTTTTGGATGTGGCGTTCTCTCTGGCTGCTACGGCAATGGCCTGTTCATCGGTCGCCAGGTTCAGCAGGTAAGTTTCGATACCGGCCAGGTTTTTGTTGCGGGCCGCGTTTGTGTGCAGGGAAATGAACAGATCCGCCCGCTGGGTGTTGGCCATGGCGGTTCGTTCTTCCAGGGTCAGTTTTTTGTCGGTGTCCCGGGTGAGAATCACAGTGCAGTGCACCCGTTCCCGGAGTTTTTTCGCCAGATTGTGAGCCAGTGTCAGCACAATGTCCTTTTCCCAGATCCCTTTGATATATCCCGGCGCTCCCGGATCGCTGCCCCCGTGGCCAGGATCGATGACGATTTTCTGTACGCCCAGGGCCAGTTGACGGGCAATATCCGAGGACTTGAGATTGTCAGTGGTGATGGGACTGGTTTTCACCGGTTCTCCGGTTTCCACCGTCACCGGATGTGGCTGACCCGGATCTATGTCCCCGGCGCCTTTGCCCCAGACATCGATGACAATTCTGAAAGGGTCTTTCAGAGAAAATATTTTATAATTTTCAAAGGATTTGATATCCACCACCACCCGCACCGTATGGGGCAGGTACTGGCCGGCCCGGGCCTGTTTGAGCAGGTCATCGTTGATGGGGGTGTGTTCGGGCACACCCTTTCCCAGAACGGCCTGAGGAATGTCCACGTACAGCCGTTGAAACGGGATGTTCAGATCCGGGTCTTTTTCCAGCAGATGATGGGAAAAGGACCGGTCCTGATCCGCGTTGACCACAATGCGGGTGTATTCCGGATTGGACCAGAACCGCAGATCCGTGACATGGGCGTCCAGCCCGGAATTTTCAGTAACCGGGTCATCGGCTTGGACATCCGTATTATCAGCTGTTTCCATTGAAAGATCCTGCATGACAGCCTCAATGGAAGTTGTTTTTTGATCGGATAGTTCCGGGGAACCAGGCTTGTCAGGAGATTGCGTCAAAGAGCCTTTCTGGGTTTCCGCTTTTTTGGAACGGATGTGCCGGGGGGCGTGGGCCCGGGGATCCGGATTTTCCGAAAGGGACTTGAGCCGGGATATGGCCCGGTCATTATATGCGGAAGACGGGTATTTGTTCCGGATTCTCACCAGCAGATCAACGGCCCGGGTTCTGAAAATCGTGTCATCGGAAAGGGAGAACAACTGCAGGTACAGTTCGGCTGCCCGGAACATGCCGGCCGGGGCCCAGGCGCTTTGGGGATGGGTTTTGTATATGGCCTCGTACTGATGAATACAGTGCAGCCATTCCGACACTTTCTGGCGTTTGACAGGTGAATGACGAAGCGCCTTGAACGCGGCGTCCGCAGCCAGGTAATCCTGCTTGGGAACCGATGCCGTGGCAGTGCCGGTGAAGCCCGTACAGAACAGAAACAAGAGGATCATCGCTTTTGTCAGTTCAATGGATATCTGGATTCTGTAGGCCGGCTGGGTGAACATGGATCAGACCCCGGCCTTGTGTTTTATTTTTTGTAAAAAATTCAGTCCCTCCAGCGGGGTCATGTTGGAAATATCCACCTGTTTGAGCATGCCCAGTATGTCGGTTTCCCGGGTGTCGAACAGTTCGAGCTGTCCATCAGACCCTTTTTTTTTCTTTCGTTTTTTGGAACCCGGTTTTCGGGAAACCGGCTCGACCGGCCACGTCCCGTCTGCGGGTTGCTCGATTGAACCCATTATCTGTTTGGCATCTTCGATAATCTCATGCGGAATCCCGGCCAGCCGGGCCACCTGAATGCCGTAGCTTTTGTTGGTACCGCCGTTGACCAGTTGCCGCAAAAATACAATGTTATCGTTGAATTCTTTGACTGCGACGTGAAAATTCTGTATCCGTGGGTGGGTCTGTGCCAGCTGGATCAGTTCGTGATAATGAGTGGCAAACAAAGTCTTGACCCCTTTTCCGGCCAGTTCGTGCAGATACCGGGCCACGGCCCAGGCAATACTCATGCCGTCATAGGTGGAGGTGCCCCGCCCGATTTCATCCAGAATCACCAGAGACTGGGGCGTGGCATTGTTGACAATGTTGGCGGTTTCCTCCATTTCCACCATGAATGTGGATTGACCGGAACTCAAGTTGTCCAGGGCACCCACCCGGGTGAAAATCCGGTCCACCAGGCACAGAGAGGCTTTTTCTGCAGGCACGAACGATCCCATCTGCGCCATGATCACCGTCAAGGCCACCTGTCTGAGGACCGTGGATTTTCCGGCCATGTTGGGACCGGTGATCAAAAGAATCTGGTTTTGATCATTGTCCATGTCAATAGAGTTGGGCACATACCGTTCTCCGGTAATCAGCTTTTCCACCACCGGATGTCGGCCGTCCGTAATGACAATACGCCCCTGATCATTTATTTCCGGACAGGTATATCCGTTTTCCGACGCGGTTCTGGCCAGGCCCTGAAGCACATCCACCGTTGCAACGAAATCCGCCATCTTCAAGATGGTCACGGCATTGTCCACCACCTGATCCCGGACGGCACAGAAGATGTCGTATTCCAGAGCGTTGCGTTTATCCTGAGCTGACAGGATTTTTGATTCCACCTGTTTCATCTCATCGGTGATAAAGCGTTCCGCATTGACCAGGGTCTGTTTCCGGATATAATGGTCTGGTACCTGGGCGGCCTGGGTTTTGGATATTTCAATAA
>JAABTO010000045.1 GCA_011389835.1 Desulfotignum sp.
TGAACAATTCCGGCAGACAGGCCAGAGAGTTTTTCAGTGCCAGCAGGTCCCTGGCATTGCCCTGACCCATGGATACTTTGCTGCCCAGCCGTTCCAGATCATACACGGATTTGAGCGTGACCGTCAGAGTTTTGTGAAGGTGGGAAGCGTCCACCAGACGCTGAATCGCCTGTAAGCGCAGTTCGATTTCCTTCCGGTTCACCAGCGGCTGGCGAAGCCAGTGTTTGATTTTGCGGCTGCCCATGGCGGTGGCGGTTTTGTCCAGGATCGCAATCAGGGAGCCTTTTCTGTCCCGGGTCTGGAGATTGGCCAGTAGTTCCAGGTTTCGGCAGGACCGGTCGTCTAGTTTTAAAAACTGCGCCAGATCATAGGGGCAGATTTGATAAATATGGGTGGTGTCCTGCATCTGCGTGTCCTGGACATAGGCAGTGACAGCGCCGGCCGCACTGATGGCGGCAGGCATCTGGTCGATGCCGAACCCGTTGAGCGTAACGGTGTTGAATTTTTTTGTCAGGCACTCCCGGGCATCGGATTCCTGAAAAACAGATGACGGCAGATAGGTGATCTGGCGGCCGGCCAGGGCCTGACGAACCGTTCGGAAGGTCGGGTCCTTTTCCAGATGTTCCGGCATGAGAACTTCTCTGGGGTCCAGTTTCAAGGCTTCGTCGATGAGGGCGCCCGGAATGCCGGCCCCTTTTTTCTGTATTTCACAGGTGGTGAAGGACCCGGTGGAGATATCCAGGCAGGCCAGGGCCGCCCGGTCCCGGATCATGGAAAGGGCCAGCAGAAAATTGTTGGCACTCTGGTCCAGCAGGGTTTCATTCAGGATCATCCCCGGCGTGACGACCCGAACCACTTCCCGTTTCACCAGTCCCTTGGCAGCGGAGGCATCTTCCACCTGGTCACACACCGCCACTTTGCATCCATGCTCGATGAGCTTGGCGATATAGGTGTCTGCGGCCCTGTAGGGCACACCACACATGGGGACCGGAGACGGGTCATTTTTGTTCCGGGAGGTTAAAGCGATATCAAGGATGCCGGCGGCTTTCTCGGCATCCTCATAAAACATTTCATAAAAATCCCCCATGCGGTAGAACAGGACAGTGTCCGGATATTGTTCCTTGATGGCCAGGTACTGGACCATCATGGGCGTTTGTCTGGATTCGTTCATGGATGGGGGATAAGATTCTCTTTATTCCTTGACGGGCGTTTCATTGGGGGCTTCCTGAGTTTCTTCCCGGGTGTTTTCCGGGGTGTTTTCCGGGATATCCTCGCGGGGGCTGGACAGGCCTTTTTTGATGTAAGGATCATGAACAAAAACATCCAGCCGGGCTTGCAGGTCGGCGTTCTGAGCGGTCAGTTCCGCGATCTGTGCATCTCTTTTTTTGATTTGTCTGCCCAGACCAAACGCGGTGGTCAATCCTTTGATTCCGGTAATCAACAGGCCCAGACCCAGGCAAATGCCCCAGAAGGCCCAGTTAGGCAGATCAGGAGTGGTCCAGCCGGTGAATTTAAGGTTCAGGGTCAGCATGGTACCGGTGGTAAAGTAATCGATGTTCTGGTAAACCAGCAGTCCGACCAGCCCGATGATGATCAGCAAAATCAAGAATTTGATGGTTTTCATTCATTGTCTCCAAAAGATGTTTCAATCGTAAAAAATTCAGGTTGGAGTGATCATAGTTCAATTTGTTTTTTTTTTCAAATTTTCTTTTGGCTCTTTGGTTGTCATCACAAAAAAACCGGATGAATCACATTGACTTTGTCACGCCGCGGAAACAAAGACCAGTTCAGCTCGTGTCCGGGAATGCGGGCCAATAACTCGATACAGGATAAATGAAGGTGGGGCGGCAGTACCGATCCTATGGCATGGGTATCGGCAATCCGGGCGATGATCTGTCCGGTTTGTATCCGTGTGCCGAAGGTGATCTCTTCAGAAACAGACAGGTGGGCGTATATCTCCAGTATCCGCGTATCATTAGAAGTATGGGTTTCCGTTTCCACCACCAGGGATCTGCCCAGAAAATCATCACACACATTGATGACGGTACCCGGCGACCAGGCCGGCACCGGTGCCCCTGACGGCAGAGACAGAATCGGTCCGGTCCGGTGTCGGTAAAAACAGATATCAATGCCTTCATGGGCTGCGGGGCGATTTCCAAAATCCCCCCACCACTTGAGCCGGCTGTCCGGAAGCATCCCCGGATAAAACAGCCATTCCACGTCATGTCCCAGGTGACTGGCCGATGCAACAGCAGCCAGGTATTGCCTGAACCAGGACATCAGGCCGGTCTGAGAATGATTTTATGTCCCATCAGGTTGATGTCCTCGATGATACCGGATATTTCCTGCTGTTCTCCCAGAAGTCCTTTGAGGATGAACCGGTTTTCTCCGGCCGGGGTGATGGCGGCCACATTTTCCATGATCAGTTTTTCAGCGCCGTTTTCTTTCAAGTACACATTGGATTCGCACATGTTGTATCTCCATGAGGGTGTCAGAATTTATCTGTTGATTTTAGGTGTCATCATAGCATTGTCTCAGTTAATCAGGCAAGCGTCTAATGGGATCTTTTCTGATCATCAGTCCGGTGGTGGATACCATGATTTTAAGGGTCTGGGGTTTGTCCGTGGTGATGAACGTGGCGGAACCATACTCGGCATCCACCAGAAATGCCAGAGCGGAAAACCGGTGTCGAAGGTCAAACAGGTCCAGGGGCTTGTCCTGGGACAGGGCATATACCGTGCGTTCCAGAGACGTTTCCTGTTCCAGGCTGACGTATCGGCCGGACACCCGGTCCAGTTCGTAAAGGGTGTGCAGTCCAAAAAAATTGGCCATGGGCGTCCATTTAAGAATGTGAGCGTCCACATACAGCTGGTCTCCGGCCAGAACAAAGGATTTTTCTCCACCTCCGGCCATGCGGAACCGTGCGATGAATCGCTGTTTTTCCACAGGTTCGATGTCAACCACCGCGGCCAGGGTTTCCGCAGTCAGGGCAAGATACCCCCGGGTGGCGATACTGATGGAGCCGAACAGGGCGAACAGACTGAGCATGAGCAGGACAGAAACCATGTGCAGGACCAAAGAACCCCGTTTTTTGTTTTTCAGAGACCACAGCGATGCCACAAGAAAACCAATCGAGAGCATTGCAGATGTCAGCGCTCCAATCACCAGGGGATCCTGGAACATGTTCATGTGTGTCACCTCCGGTGTGACAAGGTTGGCGGACGAAAGATCCCGGCCGTTCAATCAGGGAGATAGACAGTCTGGCCGCCGATTACCACCTGTTTCAACGGCGTGATACCGGAGAGGTAACACAGATCCGCCGGAGTGTCCACATCCCAGATTACAAAATCCGCATCCCTGCCCGGTGTCAGGCTCCCTTTGCGCGCTGTCATACCTAAGGCGGCTGCCCCGTTAAAGGTGGCCCCGGCCAGGGCTTCTTCACAGGTCAGGCCGAACCGCAGGCAGGCCATGTTGAGGATTGGGAGCATGCTGAAAACCGGGCTGGAACCTGGATTCAGATCGGTTGATACGGCCATGGGAATTTTCAGTTGCCTGAAAAGGCGGACCGGCGGCACCCGGGTTTCGTTCAGGTAGTGAAATGCGCCGGGCAGCAGTACGGCCACAGTCCCGTGATCCGCCATTTTCCGGGCACTGTCATCCGACAGGTATTCCAGGTGGTCGCAGGACAGGGCCCCCATTTCAGCAGCCAGGCCTGTGCCGTCGGAGTCAGACAGTTGCTCGGCGTGCAGTTTGATGTCAAAGCCCAGGTCTTTGGCTGCGTCAAACACCTGCCGGGTCTGTTCCCGGGAAAACGCGATATTTTCACAGAACACATCCACGGCTGTGGCAATGCCCTGTGTTTTGACTTTTGGCAGTATGACCTGAGTGATCTCCTGAATATATGCATCAGACCGGCCGGAAAATTCCGGGGGCACGGCATGGGCCCCTAAAAACGTGGCTTCGATGTGCTGGGGAAAAGCCTGTTTGAGACGGCCGGCCACGGCCAGCATCTTGAGCTCGGTTTCCAGGTTCAGGCCGTATCCGGACTTGATCTCCACCGTGGTGGTGCCCTGGCTCAGAAACTGACTCAGGCGCCGGGATGCCATGTCAAACAGACGTTGTTCATCCGCGGCCCGGGTAGCTGTGACCGTGGAAAAAATACCACCGCCGGCGTTTGCAATATCGGCATAGGACGCGCCGGCCAGGCGCATCTCAAACTCTTCGGACCGGGAACCCGCCCAGATGAGGTGGGTATGGCAGTCCACAAATCCGGGCAGAATCCAAAGATTGTTGCAGTCGGTCATCTCGATTTTGCCCGGGAGCGAATCGGGCAGGGCATTCATCGGCCCGATCCAGGCAATTTTGTTGCCGGACACGGCTATGGCTGCATTTTCAATAATCCCGTATGTTCCGTTCGCCATAGTGGCCACACGGCAGTGGGCGAACAGCCGGTCAATATTTCCGGGAAACGGGTTTCTGCTGTCAGGGCCAGTGGTCATTGATATCTCCTTACATATTGATCATGGGCAGCTTCACCCCTTTGTCGTTGGCCACATCGATGGCGGTCTGATACCCGGCATCGGCATGACGAATGATGCCGGTGCCCGGATCGTTGCGCAGCACCGTGGTGACCCGTTTTTCCGCTTCATCCGTGCCGTCCGCCACAGTGACCTGGCCAGCGTGCAGCGCATATCCGATGCCCACGCCGCCCCCGTCATGGAACGATACCCAGGTGGCGCCGGAGGCCACATTGGTCATGCAGTTGAGCAATGCCCAGTCCGCCACGGCATCGGATCCGTCTTTCATGGCTTCGGTCTCCCGGAACGGCGAAGCCACAGACCCGCAGTCCAGGTGATCTCTGCCGATGACGATAGGGGCCTTGACCCGGCCGTCCCGCACCAGCTCATTGAACAGTTTGCCCGCTTTTTCCCGCTCCCCGTAACCCAGCCAGCAGATCCTGGAGGGAAGGCCCATGTGTTCTATTTTTTTCCCTGCCATTCTCAGCCAGTTGATCATCTTGGTTTTTTGGGGAAACAGCTGCATGAGCGCCTCATCAGTCACCCGGATGTCTTCCGGGTCCCCGGACAGGGCCGCCCACCGGAAAGGGCCTTCGCCTTTGCAGAACAACTCCCGGATATAGGCCGGTACAAACCCGGGATAGTCCATGGCATTGGCCACCCCTTTTTTCATGGCTTGGGCCCGCAGGTTGTTGCCGTAATCAAAGGCAATGGCGCCGTTGTCTTTCATTTCAAGAATGGC
>JAABTO010000235.1 GCA_011389835.1 Desulfotignum sp.
GGTGGGATTTGACCATGAGACCGGTGAAGAAGATGCCCGGCACATGGAAATCAAAAGCCTGGCGCTGTTGAAGCTGATTGAACCGGATAACCCGGATTTACCGGTATTCTGAGACCTTAGAAAGGAATAACGACATGGCAGAACTGGCTGTAAATGTAGACCATGTGGCCACCCTGCGCCAGGCCCGGGGGGTCGACTATCCCGATCCCATCGCTGCGGCCGTGGCTGCGGAGACCGCGGGCGCAGACGCCATTGTGGTGCATCTGAGAGAAGACCGCCGTCATATTCAGGACCGGGACGTGCGACTGCTCCGGCAGATCGTCAAATCCAGGCTCATTCTGGAAATGGCCGCCACCAGTGAAATGCTGGGTATTGCGCTGGACATTATGCCTGACACGGTGACCCTGGTCCCGGAAAAAAGAGAAGAGGTAACCACGGAAGGGGGGCTGGATCTGATCACCCATCAACACAGCGTCCAGGATGCGATCTCCACTCTGAAAAACGCCGGTATCCAGGTATGCATCTTCATTGACCCGGATCTGGACCAGATCAAGATCGCCCACAAGATCGATGCGGACATGATCGAAATCCACACCGGCGCATTCTGTGATGCAGCCACACCGGCAGAGGCCCGGCGGGAATTTTCCCGTATCGTGGATGCCGCCAAGATCGGGACCAAGCTCAAACTCGGGGTCAATGCCGGCCACGGGATCTGCTACAACACCATCAAAGCGTTTGCCGGGCTCCATGAAATCCGGGAGTTTTCCATCGGGCACAGCATTGTGTCCAGGGCCGTGCTCACCGGCATGGACCGGGCCGTTCGGGATATGAAGGATCTGATCAAGGCGTTGTGATGGGATGCTTTGGAAGCTGGGGGCAGGGGGCCGCCCCGGGTGGGGGACCCTTGCCGCCGGCCTGGAATCCTTGGGGCTCCGACAGTCCGTCAGCAAGGGTCCCCCACCCGGGGCTCGGCTGTGCAGAATTGCCAACACCGTCAATCAATCTCCGAGACCTGATACCCGTCTAGTCCAGAAGCCCTGCCATTTGAGCGGCGCGGGTCACGCCGTTTTCGTTGTTGGACTGTGGGAGCCGGGTTCCGGTTTTCAGTTCCGGGACGGCATTGGCCACCTGGAAGCTTTGGCCGGCCCAGGCCAGCAGGTCCTGGTCATTGTAATCATTGCCCACGGCCACCACCCTGGCCGGCGGAATATTCAGCTGGTTTGCCAGCCAGGCGGCGGCGATGCTTTTGGAGGCCCGGGGATGAAACACCTCGATCCAGGCGGACTGATGATCCAGGGGAGAGGTGGCATGGACCACGCTGTATTCCGACAATTTCTTCTGAATCTGGGCCACCTGTTTCAATGACACTTTCGGAGGCATGATGGCCAGGACCTGGGTCGCGGATTCAAAAACCGGGGCATTCGATGTCAACGGGCTGGCAAAGGACTGATACAGGCCGATCCGCTGAAAAAAATCCGGATTGTCCCGGCCATGGGTTCGAAACATGAAATGATGGGTATCCGGAATAGGCTTGTGGATCATATAATCCAGCTGCATTCGCTCAAAACAGGCTGTAATCCGCACCACATCCGACCGGGAAATGGCCAGATGCCGGACAATCGCATTTTCACCGGACCGCAACACACCGGCACCTGTGGAAAATATCAAAAAATCCAGGGGAAATGAACCGGTATCTGTTTCCATGTGCGCCAGGGCCCGCTCAAAAGAATACAGGCTCCGGCCCGTGGCCGCCGCCACCACAACGCCATTGTCCCTCAACCGGTGAAGGGTTTCCAGGTCCGTTTCCGAGACGGTTCTGTCATCGTTGAGCAGGGTGCCGTCCAGGTCGGTGACAAACAGATGCCGGTCCGTCACAAGTCTATTTCTTCTGTTTCTTGAGGGCGTCCATGAGCACCTGTTCCATGGTTCCCACGGGCCGGTCTTTTTTGCCGCCGGCAAACTGGCGCCAGTCTTCGGATACCTTCTGGTCCGGCGACGCCAGGGAGATGCGGCGCTTTTCTTCATCCACCTGCTGCACCATGACCTGGACCGTATCCCCGGGTTTGAGACCGTCATACAGCTTGGGATCCGCGGCGTTGCGGAGTACCGACACCGGCATGAGCCCGGTCACCCCGGGTTCCAGCCCGATGAACAGGCCGAACGACTCTCTTTTCTCCAGCCGGCCGTCCATGATGTCTCCGGATTTGTACCGGACACTGATCCCGGTCCAGGGATCTCCCAGCGCGTCCTTGATACTCAGGGAAACCCGTCTGGCATCCATGTCGATGGATTTGATCACAACCTGAACGTCCTGATCCTTTTCCACCACCTCCTCAGGCCGGGTCACCCGCCGGGTATGGCTCATTTCACTGATGTGCACCAGGCCATCCACGCCCGGCGCAATTTCCACAAATGCACCGAAATTGGTCAGCCGCACCACTTTCCCGGTCACCTGGTCCCCGGGTTTGAAGACCTGATCCACGCTGTCCCAGGGATCGGATGCGGTCTGTTTCAGGGACAGGGCGATTTTGGGCAGGTCCTGGCCTTCCTGGTGTTCGATACCCAACAGCTTGACCAGCACGGTATCCCCGGGTTTGACCACATCATCGGGTTTGTCCACCCGGGACCAGCTCAGCTCTGAAATGTGGGCCATGCCTTCCACCCCCGGGGTCAGCTCGATGAACGCACCGAATGACATGAGCCGGGTCACTTTGCCCTGGAGGGTGTCCCCCACGGACACATCCGCAAAAAACGCCTGCTGGGCCGCTCTCATCTCCTCCTGAAGCAGATTCCGCCGGGAAATGACAATGTTCCGCCCGTTTTCCTCATACCTTGTCACCAGAAACCGCAGGGTCTGTCCCACGAAATCTTCCGGGGTTTCCACATAATTGACATCCATCTGGCTCACCGGGCAGAACGCCCGTTTGCCCAGGATATCCACGGAGAATCCCCCCTTGATCACCCCGGTCACCTTGCCTTCCACCGGGGTCCGGTTCTGAACGGCGTCTTCCAGCAGGGCCGCCTTGCCGGCACCGGAAATGGCTTTGGAAAGAATGATTTCACTCTCACTCAAAGACACCACATACAGCGTGACAACATCTCCCTCCTGAAACGGCAGGTCTCCGTTTTCATCCAGCAGTTCCTGTTTTTCCACCACACCGTCGCTTTTGGTGCCGGTATCGATATACAGATGGGTCCGGCCGATGGAAATGATTTTTCCCTCCACCATATCACCGGGTGCCAGCTCACGGCCCAGGGTATCCCCATAGGACTCGAACAGTTCCTCAAAACTCATTTCCCCGGCATCCTGGTCCGGGGTTTCGTCAAATTTTTCCGTCATTCATTTTCTCCAAGCAGGCAGGTTATAACCAGTTGCCTGATTTAGTATACGTTACACGTCCGGGTGTAAAGGAAAAAAAACCATTATGATCCATCCGCCCGAATCCGTTCCAGAATCTGTTGTGCCAGTTTTTCGGTAATGCCGGACAACCCCGTCAACTCATTTACCGATGCGTTCTTTAGATTTTCCAGGCCCTTGAACCGGTTCAGCAGCAGTTTCTTGCGCTTGGGTCCGACACCGGGAATGGTGTCCAGCACCGACAGACGGCCCCGCTTCTCCCGGCGCCGGCGCTGGAACGTGATGGCAAACCGGTGGGCCTCGTCGCGCACCTGCTGAAGCAGAAACAGCCCCTGTGTGAACGATGCCGTGTTCAAGGGATTGGACCGGCCCGGCACATAGATCTTGTCCATGTCCTCTCCTCTGGCCTCATCTTTTTTGGCCAGACCTGCCACGGCAAACCGGCCAGACAGGTTCAATGATTTCAACACCGCCACCGCCATGCCCAACTGGCCTTTACCGCCGTCCACCACCAGCAGGTCCGGGAAATCCATTTCCTGTTCCGTTTTTGAAAACCGCCGGGTCAGCACCTGGGTCATGCCGGCATAGTCATCCGGCCGGTCCAGGTCCGTTAAAATATACCGGCGATAAGCGGATTTATCCGGCCGGCCCCGGGTGAACACCACCATGGAGGACACCGGGTCCTGCCCGGCCAGATGGGAATTGTCAAAACATTCGATGCGGTCCGGCGCATGGTCCATTTTCAACAGGGCCTGCACCTGGGTCACGGCGGATCGGGCCGCCTCTTCCTTTAACTGCCGTTTTTCCAGTTCCCGAACCGCATTGACCGAGGCCATTTCCCTCAGCCGCCGTTTCTCGCCTCTCACCGGCACATGGATCTGAACTTTTCTGTGCCTGCGTTCCGACAATGCCGATGCCAGTGCATCCATGTTCTCGATTTCCCGGTCCAGCAATACCGCATCCGGCAGAAACCGGGTGACGTCATAATACTGCCACAGAAATGCCCGCAGCATTTCATGGGGCTGGTTGAATCCCGGATCCACCGGATAATGCACCGTGTCGATGAGCCGGCCGGATCGCACCAGCATCATGGTGATGACCGCCAGGCCCTTGTCCACCGCCAGGGCAGCGACATCCCGGTCTTTCAGATCCGGCGCCACCACCACCTGTTTTTCCAGAATATTTGTCATGGCCAGCACGGCATCCCGTTTCTGGGCCGCTTTTTCGAATTCCAGGGCATCGGCATGGGCTTTCATCTGTGCTTTAAGTTTCTGGATCACGCGGCCGGACCGGCCCTTGAGAAACAGAATCGCATCTTTGACATGCTGCCGGTATTCCTGTTCATCCACTTTCAGACAGCACGGTCCCAGACAGGCGTTGATCTGAAAGTTCAGGCAGGGCCGGGACCGATCCTTGAACTGGGTGTTTCGGCACTTTCTGAGCTTGAAGATTTTCTGAATCTGGTGCAGGGTCTGATTCACGCTAAGGGATGACGAATACGGACCAAAATACAGGGCCTGATCGTTTTGAATCCGGCGCACCCGCTGTATCGCGGGAAAC